>CAZCKF010000416.1:0-3436 GCA_964499155.1 uncultured Chitinophagaceae bacterium | reverse complement strand
ACATGGACGTGGGCATTCGCAACGCTCTATACAAAAAAAGTAGCGGCAAACTTTAACCCATATTTCAGTCTGGGATTACAAATGGTTATTTCCGGTATTTCACTAATGTCCATCACACAGGCCACAGGAAATTCTGTTTCGATCTCATCCATCCCATGGCAATCATGGGCTGCCATTGCATACCTGGTAATTTTCGGATCAGTTATCGCATTTATCGCATACCTGTATGCTTTGCAAAATCTGTCAGCAGAGCAAACTTCCATTTATGCGTATATCAATCCGGTTGTTGCTGTAGTATTTGGATGGCTGCTGTTCGGCGAAACCGTTACCTTGTTTATAATAATTGGAGGTGCAATCGCTATGTACGGTGTATATCTTGTGAACCAGGCGTACCGGAAAAAGTGATCTCCGAAAACCACTTTTTATATACTTCCTTCCATCCGTTAAATAAAGTGTCGGTTCCAAAAAATGGATGATGCCAGATGGTTACAAGTTCCCCATTTACATCACGCACAATGTTGTAATAATGCCTTAGCTCTTCAATGGCTTCAGACGGAGTAAAATGCTGCTCGAAAAAAGAATTTGCATCCATAAAACAAAATGGATGTACCCTTAATGAAGTTTGCTTTTCCTGCACCAGGTCGTACCAGTAAAATGATGTGCTTGTGCCTGCACGAAAACCATTGATGCTTCCATAACCCATCGAGTAATCATCAGTGATGCCGGCATCAATTAACCTGTTATATGTTTCAGGAAGAATTAACCTGATGAAGTGTTGCCTTGATTTAGTTATTTGTCTTCCCGCAATTTTTTCAAGCAACGATTTTTCTTTTGATAAATATTCTTTTACATCGCCGGAATACCAGGATGGATGCAGCCCAATATCATATTTTTCATTATGCTCCCTGATCAATTGCTTCATCTCAGGATTATGTGGAGAGATGTTTTTATCATACTTCCCTCTTTTTGGAGCAGTAATAAAAAAATAGATGGGTGATATTAATTTTTCTCTATGCAACTCATCAAGCCAATCGTAACTGTAGAAAGGATCTTTTTCCTTACCGCTAACTACTTGAAGTCTTTGCCTGGCTTCTTTAAATTTCCCCTGTACCAATTGCTGCAACAATCCCCCGACATTCCTGACAAATCCCTTGTTGCGATAGCTCCAGGCAATGTCAACATCATATGTGGGGGTATAACTAAATTTTTTTGGAGGAAAGGATGAAGCAGGAAAATTTGTTTTTAAATAAGTGCGAAGTTTTTCAATCCAAAGATCAACAATGGGTACCTGCAACCAACCCATTTTAAAGGAAAGAGATCTGGTGTGCGGAAATCTGCCATATTCATCAGGGGTAAAGGGCAGGTATTCCTCGTACCTGCTGATCAGAAAAAAACTCCATCCGAAAATATCAGCAAAAGAACCTGTGTTGGAATCCTGGGTGGTAATGCCAGATTCAAATAGAATTTTTATCGGAGAAATGTGCACTTCATTTTCATCAATGGACTGGTGCGAATAATTAACCTTGGGTCCATCGTGATTTCGATAGGCTGCATTGTCTGTTTCAATCTCCCATTGATTTTCCGGAAACTGTTCTGCAAAAAAAGAAATTATATAATCAAGCCTTGATGTACGCCGTTCAGCATACACTACAATTTTATTTGCTGGCTGCATCCTCTCTTTGATTACGTTCTTTCCAAAGCTGGTTAAATGATTTTTTGGGGAAATCAATTTCAGTTCTGTGTTCTTTCCAACCTTTTAATAGTTTATTGACCACCCAGTTTTTTATCGTGCTGTTACCAGTATTCATGAAGCCTCTTTTCATCATTGCTATTCGCCACATTTTCCATGCAAATTTTTCAGCTAATGGTTGCAACCCCTTATCCGCAGATTCTTGCCTGTTTTCAAGGAGTAATTCATGAAGATTAATTTTCACTGCACAAACTTCCGTGCAATTACCACACAATGAAGATGCATAACTCAAATGTTTCCAATCACCCATTTCCTGCAAATGCGGTGTGATCACAGATCCGATTGGACCGCTGTATGTGGCAGCATAAGCATGGCCCCCGATGTTTTTATAAACCGGGCATGCATTAAGACATGCGCCGCAACGGATGCAATACAAACTTTCGCGAGCCTTTTCATTGGCAAGAATATTTGTCCTGCCATTGTCCAGAAGTATTACATACATTTCTTCTGGCCCATCAGTTTCATTTTGCTGACGCGGGCCGAAGAAAACGGTATTATAAACTGTTATTCGCTGACCAGTGCCAAACGTTGCAAGCAGGGGCCAGAAAAGAGCGAGGTCATTTAGTGAAGGAATAATCTTTTCTATCCCAACAATTACGATATGAGTTTTGGGAAGTGCTGCGCTCAATCTGCCATTCCCTTCGTTTTCTGTAACGGCGATTGCTCCTGTATCAGCAATGATAAAATTTGCACCTGTGACCCCCACTTCAGCCTCTGCATATTTTGCCCGTAATTTTTCTCTTGCAATCAGCGTTAATTGTTCTGGTGTTGATTTGGGATCTGTTCCGAGTTTTTCAGCAAACAGTTTTGCAACATCTTCCTTGCTTTTATGCATCGCTGGAGTAACGATATGATATGGAGGTTCTCCATCCAGTTGCTGTATATATTCACCGAGATCTGTTTCAATGCTTTCAATCCCATGTTTCTCTAAAAAATCATTCAGGTGAATTTCTTCTGTAACCATACTCTTGCTTTTTACAAGAGTCTTGCATTTTTTAGCTACACATATTTTCCGAATTTCCTCCAGGGCCTGTTCTGCATTTTCAGCCCATATCACTTTGGCTCCGCGCCTGGAAATATTGGCTTCAAAGTCTTCAAGCTGTTTATCAAGTCGCTCGAGTGATCTCCACTTCAGGTTTTTTGCTTTTTCTCTTGCCAGGTGGAGGTCTGCAAACTGTTGCTTTCCCTGGGGAACAACTGCGTTATAACGTCCGATATTAAAATTGATCTTTCGCCTGTGTTCTTTGTCACCGGCCTTGATGGTACTTCTGGCAAGAAAATAATCGGCATTTTCGGACATGCAACGAAGTTATGGCATATCACTTTTTAAGGGTTTTGCGCCTTTCCGGGAAATATTCGAGGGCGATGCGATCAAGTGTATCATAAAATTCAACACCCCATTTTCTGATTATCGCCTCTTTTAAAAAAACATATGCAGGTACTTTTTCTTTTTTACCCAAACTGCAAGCAGCCTTACAAAGGTCTTCACGAGGTTCATAATTCATATACTCATACTCGCGACCCTTTTTGGTACGGATTGGGAACAGGTGACAACTGATCGGCTTTTTCCATTTTACTTTTCCATCATAATAGGCTTGTTCAATGCCGCATTTCAAAACACCAAATTTATCGCGATAACCAAAAGCACACATCTTACCATTAATGGTTGGCGTAACCCATCCGAAT
>CAZCKF010000415.1:0-3439 GCA_964499155.1 uncultured Chitinophagaceae bacterium | reverse complement strand
TGTACCGACTTCGCCCAATACAACTGCGAGAAAAATGGAAGAGCCAAGCCTTCTGAAAAGTGTTTTGGTACTATGCCTGTTTTGTATGTGTGTGTACTCATGCGTGATCAATGCAGCAAGTTCTTCGTAACTCTTCATTCCCGCGATTACTTTGTCATACACAACAATATGTCCACCCGGAATGGCAAACGCATTTGATTCATTTGCATCCACAACTGTTATGCGAATGTCGTAGGGTGAAGAAATTTTCAATTCACGAAAGAATTCATTGAGATAGGCTGTTCGCTTTTCGTCCACAGTATAAGTTGTCATCATTGCATTGTACATCTGGTCACCCAACTCCTTTTCATAGGAAACTGGAACCCTCGATGCAGCACGTGCAGCAATGAAGGGGATCAACCAGAAATAAATGGCCAACACAAACGCCGTACAAATCACGAGCAGCTTAACGAGCAATAAAGATTTTGAATTGACAAACGGCTTTCTTCTTTTCCTGATCTGTTCTTCAAGTGCATTTGCAAATTCGCGCGTTCGTATTTCAATTCTTTGCTCAGGAAAACCAGTATACCGCGCTACAGATTGACCCTCCTGGTAAAAACCATCCTTCTTTATTAAATCATAATACCAGACAATATTTTTCGGGTTGTTGTAAGCATCTTTAATTGTAATCTGAAGCTTGTCTTTTAAAAAAGAAATTTCGGCGGGTTGTTCCTGATCGTTATAGATGTATGTCCCCTTGTAGGTTGTCATTTTTTCAAGATACAAATCAACACGGATTTGGGGGAACTCCTACGGAGCCCTTCTATTTAACCTGATACTTTACTACAAAGAGAAGGCCCCTCTGGGGCCAGCCGTTTGTAAATACGTGCGCTTAAAAAACTTCAATTCGAAACAGTTTTTCTCATTTAGGAGAGCCCTATCCAAAATCCAATCCCGATAGCTATCGGGACAAAAATCAAAAATTATTTTTTCGCGTGGGCCATCACATAAGCATGCACCTGCTTTGTTTCCTCTTCTGTCAATTTTGCTCGTGGTGCCATTTTCTCCAGTATGGATTCCCATTGGACAGACGTATAGTTTGCGGCCTGCTTACCCTGGTGACAACGCTGGCATTTTGTATCATAAATACCTTTTCCCTGCACGGCAAGATCAGCAGCAGGTTGCTTAATTTCTGTTTCTGTTTTTACCGCGTCAGTAGTGGTAGTTGAGGATGTGGAACTTGCTGGTGTTGCTTTTTTAGTGCATGCTGCCAGCACGATCATAGCTGTTACAGAGAGTAGAATTATTTTTTTCATCACAAAAATTAAAACATTTTAATTAATCATGGTGCTGCCGAAATAAGAATTTAAAACAGGAGGCAGGTTAATGCCTGTTTCTGTCTGGTTGTTCTCAAGCAGGCATGCCACAATTCTGGGCAACGCAAGTGAACTGCCATTCAGCGTATGTACCAATTGTATTTTCCCGGACTGGTCCCGGAAACGGGCTTTCATTCTGTTCGATTGAAATGTTTCAAAATTGGAAACACTGCTCACTTCAAGCCATCTTTTTTGTGCAGCACTGTATACTTCAAAATCGTATGTGAGCGCGGATGCAAAACTCATGTCTCCACCGCATAATTTTAAAATGCGGTAAGGAAGCTGCAGAGATTGAACAAGTTTTTCAACATGAGATACCATTTCTTCCAGTACATCATAACTCTTATCAGGATGCACCAGTTGAACGATCTCCACTTTGTCAAATTGGTGTAGTCTGTTCAATCCACGAACATCTTTTCCATAACTGCCAGCTTCCCTTCGAAAACATGGTGTATAGGATGTCATTTTTAAAGGCAGTTCCGCTTCTTTTACAATTTCATCCCTGTAAATATTTGTCAATGGCACTTCAGAAGTTGGTATCAGAAAAAAATTATCCTCGGTTGCATGGTACATCTGTCCTTCTTTATCTGGCAATTGTCCTGTCCCAAATGCAGATGCTTCGTTCACCATTAATGGTGGTTCATATTCCATATAACCAGCAGCCGTATTGTAATCAAGAAAATACTGAATGAGTGCGCGCTGAAGTTTAGCGCCCCTTCCTTTATAAAATGGAAATCCGCTGCCAGTTACTTTATTACCCAACTCAAAATCGATTAGGTTATATTTTGATGCAAGTTCCCAGTGAGGTATTGCTGACGCAGGAAGTTCAGGAATGGAACCACCCTGTCTTACAACTTCATTATCCTCTGGTGTTTTGCCAGCAGGTACTTTTTCGGATGGAAGATTAGGTAACATGTAAAGAATGGCTTCGATATTTTTTTCAGCCTCCTGTAATTTATCAGAACCCATTGCCGCTTTCAGGTCTGCAACTTCCTTTTTTTTCAATTCAGCTTTTTCCTTCTCTCCCTTTGACATTAACTGCCCGATCTCTTTTGATGCTGCATTCACCTTCGATTGTAAATCATCCTGTTCGTGCTGGTACTTTCTTTTCTTCTCATCCCACAAAAGCAATTCATCAATCAGTTCTTGTTGTTTAAAATTTTTTATCGCCAATCGCTCTTTAACCCAATCCTTATATTGCCTGATAACATTTACCTGTAACATGCAAGCGAAGATAAACGCGGAGACAGGATTTCAGATTTGAGATTTCAAATTTTCGATTTCTCGCAAAGTGCAATGCTTACCAATTATTTCTAACGAAGCGCTTGAACCTTAATCCCCTGATTCTTTCCTGGGCCCTGTAAGCCTGGACCTTGAACCTTACCAAAGGTTGTTACCTTTGGTCGATGTTAATGTCAGACGATCTGCAGGCTCGCTGGTACAAGCTCGAAGAAAAAATGCTGGAGCGTTTTGGAAAAAAACCTGATGTTGAATCCGTACTTTTTTTAATCGGCATCCAGGAATTTGGAGATATACGTGAGCGGTTTACAAAAGAACAAAAGCAGGACCTGATGCATATTGCTGTTTGCAGCCTCCTTTCACAAAGCGGATATTATGAACTCGAAGGAAGGGACCAGGACGGATGGCCTCATTTCCGGCAATTGAAACCCATGCCGGATCTGAATACCTATGAACAGGAAAATTTTCTCAAGGACCATATCCTTCTCTATTTTCAACAAAATGAATTGACATGAAAGTTGTTCCAGAATTATATTTTATCGCTCTCGCGGCAATTATTTTATCATCATGCACTGCACAAAGAGGAGTATTGACTGATCGCGATCGTAAACGTGATGTACAATTTCAAACAACAATGGGAAATATTGTTGTTCGTCTTTCAGATTCAACTCCATTGCATCGTGATAATTTTTTAAAGCTTGTTAAAGACGGTTATTATGATTCCGTGTTATTTCACAGGGTCATAAATACCTTCATGATCCAGGCTGGAGACCCGAACAGCAAGACTGCTGCTGCAGGAATACCACTTGGTAATGGTGGCCCTGGATACACTATACCCGCTGAAT
>CAZCKF010000414.1:0-3446 GCA_964499155.1 uncultured Chitinophagaceae bacterium | reverse complement strand
GAAGCCCTTAAACTCCCTGCGCGTGTATTCAATTTCAGCAACACCATCATTGTTGGTAGTGCCGGCTCCCAGCAACTGATTATTATTTCCATATGCCAAAATCGAAACACCGGAGAGCGATTCGCTTGTTTTAATTGAGTTGGCAAAAACAAATAATTTATCCGATGCTTCTTTTGCAATCAACCCGATATCTGATACAGAAATAAAACGGCTGTCACGAACCCAATAATTTTCCGATGACCGGATCATCACATGATAGATGCCCTTGAATTCAGGTAGCCTGTCCTCAAACTGGCGCATATCTAGTAATCTTCCGGCTCCCATTTTCGGAAGAGAACGTGTGTCGATCTCTTTTTCATAAATAACATCTCCAAGCAATGCATTGGAACCGTATCCCTCATCATAATATTCACCCTCCCCTTCCTCATCATAACTAACTGTGCGTGCATCAGAATTTTCCTGCGGAGAATATCCATAACGCTGCGCCATTAGCAGGTTGTTCTCATAAATTTTTGAGATAACAAGTCGCACCTTGGGAACATTCGTAATACGTACTTCTATATTTTTTCCGCCGCGTTTTGAAAGATAAACGGCCTTGTTATTTGTGAATGCAATATTGGCTTCGAGTTCACCGAATGCCACACTTCCATAATAATCTTCCTTCAGCATTCCACCCACCTTTCCTCGCAATCCCTGTGTGATCGTAATCGCATATGCATCTTCCACGCTGAACTTTTCACTGCGTACAACAAATCCTGTTTCTTCTGGTTCTGCAGAAAATTCGACACCTGGTTCAAACCTGACAAAAGTTTTCAAATTTTCAGGTGATACCTGCTGGCTTGTCTGTACGTGAATAATTCCCTCCGATCCGTCGTGTTCACTTTCGATGTGTTGTATGCTCAGCACATACGGAGATGGAATGGTTATATCCGTTTTGATCGCATCTTTTGTTTCGTTCTCACCACCAACTGGTTTTAATCCTTTATCAATTACAAGCTTTGCACTGTAATCCCGGTCTTCGGTTTTCACACCATTCAGACGCAGGGTCATCCTGTTGTCCTTTGATGCAGTAATCAACTGGTATTCGGCTTCTTTGCCATCAACTTCCAGGTTTAATTTCTTTTTAAAATCTGCAGGTTCCACGGGGTAATTAAATTGAAGATCAATTTGCGGAACTGCATTGCTGCTATTCTCTTCCCGAAGCATCCAGATCACTGAAGTATTTTCAAGTGCCAGCAGGGGTGTATGAAATTTAACTTCATCATCTCCGTCGATCTTGTCGTATTTACTGTGACGAAGAATTTCATCCTTAAGCTTTCCTTTATAAGAAGTTGCACCACGAAGTGGCTCCGCAGGAGAGAATACAAGTTGATCAGGCGCCTCCCACCTGAATCTGCCTGGAATTTTTGGAGAAAAGGAAATGTATTCAGTCGAATCCCACAGGTTAAGCATCGAATCAGGAGCAAGTGAATTGCTGAATCGAAAAACAAGATTACCAAGCTGCGGCACTTCGTCCTTTGCATTTGTATAAGAGAGAGTAACCTTGTTCCTGTTGCATGAAATAAAAAAAGCAACTACAATAAGAGTTGCAACTAAAGCGGTGGTACGCATATTCGGTTTAGGTGGATTGATATGGCCAGTAATTTAATATTTAATGTCCAATACACAATGTCCAATGTCCAATACCTCCATTAATGCTGATTAATGGAAACGTTCAAATGCTACCTTAATGCGCATCGTACATCGTATATCGTACATATCCAAAGCCGCTTGTAACATTTCAGCTTCCTGAGCAAAAAGATATTCTTAAATTCTCACAAACATTCTGCTATGAAACGGTCGTCACGTCTTGTTGCCATGCTTGTTAGCCTGTTTTTTACCCAAACTCTTTTTGCACAGATCTCCAACGATTCTCTTCGCGCGCAACTCGTTCGCGACTGGGAGAGAGCCAAACTTTACACGCAGGAATACCTCGATGCAATGCCTGACGATAAATACAACTGGCGGCCGGTAGACAGCATCAGAAGTTTTTCAGAACAGATGCTTCACCTCGCACAGGCGAATGCGGGGCTGGTGGCGAATGCACTTGGCACTGCAAGGATTTTCCCTGGCAGGATCATTGAACGATCAACATCCGCTCATACACGCGATTCAGTGGTGTATTATGTAAACAGGGCGTATGATTATGCTATTGAAGGAATCAAAAATGCAGACATGAATGTAATGGGTGAAATGATCAAGCGAGGTAACCTGAATGAATCTCGTTTGTCATGGCTGATGAAAGCATTCGAGCACCAGACGCACCATCGTGGGCAGACAACTATCTATATAAGGTTACAGGGTATTAAACCGCCGGCGGAGAGGTTGTTTTAAAAGTAAACACATTGTAAGGTTGATCAACATTTTTGCAATTCCTAGGCAATGCATAGTCCTGCTTTAACTAACATCCTGCTAGTGAAAACTCAAACAGCTGCGGTACATTACTAAATCATGTGTTGGTGATAACACCTACATGAGCAACTTCCCGGCACCGTCTCCCAAAGGGGACGGTGCGGATGTCACCCTTTCCCGGCGAGTCTCCGCCAATTTTTAGTGTATATCGATCTTCGAGCACGCGGGACTCGTCGGAATTAGTTCCACCATTTTATTTCATCTTTGATGGCATAGATGAGAAAGAAAAAATTATTCAAAATAGCTGCAATCATTGTCGGATTGTATATCCTCGGTGGTGTACTGCTTTATTTCTTCCAGGAAAAAATTCTCTTTCATCCCGAACCACTTCCTGCAGATTATAAATTTTCGCTGAACTATAAATTCAATGAATTAAATCTCGCAAGGCCAGATAACAGAAACCTTCATGTATTGCATTTCATGCCAGACGATAGTGTCTCAAAAGGTGCAGTGGTTTATTTCCATGGAAATGGACAGAACAGTTTGAAATATGTTTCAGCAATGGAACATTTTACAAAAAATGGATACGAGGTATGGATGATGGATTATCCGGGATTCGGAAAATCAACTGGAAAAATTTCAGAAGGGACATTGTATGATGATGCGTTGGTGGTTTATAATCTTGCAAGAAAAAAATTCGAACCATTGCAGATCATCATTTATGGCCGATCAATTGGAACAGGTATTGCTATGAATCTTGCAGCAAACAGGGATTGTAAAAGATTGTTTCTTGAAACGCCATATGTCAGTATTGAAAAACTCGCTAGAAAATATTTCTGGATGTATCCAACGTTTTTGCTTTCTGATTATCATTTCAAATCGGATAAAGTTGTTCCTCGAATAGAAGCACCGGTTACAATTTTTCATGGTACAAAGGACCGTTTGATACCATACGAGCACGCCACAATTTTGCGTGATGCTTTTCTGCGAAAAGCGGAAACAAAGAATTTGCAAAATCATATAGAGTTGGTGACGATACAGGGGGCGGGGCATGA
>CAZCKF010000413.1:0-3471 GCA_964499155.1 uncultured Chitinophagaceae bacterium | reverse complement strand
ACAGCATTGCATAGAACACCAATGGAAAGTGGTTGTCCTTTTTTCTTTGCATCCAATGCTCGATCGATCGCATCATCAATGTTTTCGATCATCTCATCGCAATACCTTGTTTCAAGCCTTTTTTCAATGCGCCATTTTTCTACTTCTGCAGCAAGACACACTCCCTCATTCATTGTAATGGCCAGCGGTTGCGCGCCACCCATACCACCAAGTCCTGCTGTGACATTGAATGTTCCCTTTAATGAACCGCCAAAATGTTTATCAGCTATGGCAGCAAAAGTTTCATATGTGCCCTGAACGATACCCTGGCTGCCAATATAGATCCATGACCCAGCAGTCATCTGACCATACATCATCAAACCTTTTTTGTCCAGTTCATCGAAATGTTTCCAGTTTGCCCAATTCGGAACGAGCTGTGAATTGGAAATAAGAACACGAGGTGTATCTGGATGTGTTTTTAAAATGCCAACAGGCTTTCCACTTTGAATCAAAAGTGTTTCATCATTCTCAAGATCTTTAAGTGCTTTGATGATCAGGTCAAGGGATTCGAAATTTCTGGCAGCCTTTCCACGACCTCCATAAACAATCAGGTCTTCGGGTCTTTCAGCAACAGCAGGATCAAGATTATTCAGCAACATGCGTAATGCTGCTTCCTGTATCCAACCCTTGCAGTTAAGTTTCGTACCCGTTGGTGTCTGGTATTTTTCTTTTGTATATCTCGCTGCTGTGACTGACATAAATTATGATAATGAAAATGCATCGAAGCCTTCGTTGAGATCGATGCCCTTGTTTTTTGCAAATTGATTGACCTCGTTCACAAATGAATAATCACGTATCATTTGCGTCATTGCATTGATATCATCTGCAAAGATCCTGTCCTCTGCCGCAAATCCAACATATTTTCTGACATGTTGATGAGCAAATTCAAGGATGGCGCTGCTTTTATGTGGCCTTCTGAATTCGATTGCCTGGCAGGCGCTCATCAATTCAATGGCAAGAATGTATTCCAGGTTTTCAATCACCTGGTACAATTTTCTGCCACTGATACTTCCCATACTAACATGATCTTCCTGACCAAGAGATGTGGGAATGCTGTCAGCGCTTGCTGGAAAACATAGGGTCTTGTTTTCTGTTACCAGTGCTGCGGTTGTGTATTGCGGGATCATAAATCCGCTGTTGAGTCCAACATCTTTCATCAACAGCATGGGCAATCCCCATTTTCCTTCAAGCAAAAGATAACATCGACGATCGGAAATGTTTCCGATTTCTGCTGTTGCAAAACATGCATAATCCAGTGGCAGGGCAAGGGGCTGTCCATGAAAATTCCCCCCGCTGATCGTATCTGTTTCACTAAAAATAATCGGGTTATCTGTGACGGAATTCAATTCAATTTGAGTAAGTGATTTTAAATGCAACCATGCATTCCGCGATGCACCATGAACCTGCGGCATGCAACGAAGACTGTAAGGATCCTGTACTCTCCCACAATCAATATGACTTTGCATGATCTCTGACTGGTCCAGCAGTTTCATGAGTCGCTGCGCAACAAGTTTATTTCCATCAAAAGGCCTTAGGTCGTGCAATCGTTCATCAAAAGGAGTTTTTGTGCCGGTAAGTGCTTCAAGACTCATGGCACCAATAATGTCGGCAGCATCAAAGCAGTTCTGCATTTTTCGCAGTGACTGTACTGCAAATGATAAAATGAATTGTGTGCCGTTGATCAATGCGAGTCCTTCTTTCGGACCCAGATCCACAGGTTTTAATCCAAGCTTATTTAAAACTGAAGCAGTTGCCACTCTTTCATTTTTATAAAACACTTCACCCAGTCCGATCAGGGGAAGGAATAAATGAGCCAGCGGCGCAAGATCTCCTGATGCGCCAACACTTCCTTTTTCAGGAACAACAGGAATGATATCCTGTTCAAGATGCAATTGAATTCTTTCCAGGGTCGATAACCGAATACCGGAAAATCCTTTTGCCAGGGAATGGATTTTTGTGATCAACATTAATCTTACCAAAAACGGATCGACTGCCTCACCCACTCCCACACTGTGACTTTGAAGTATTTTGTATTGTAGAGTTTGCGTATCTGAATCGGGGATCCGGGTGTTGGCAAGAATGCCAAATCCTGTGGTAATCCCGTAAACCGTGCTGTTGTTCCTCACAATTTGTTGTACAAACCCCTCGCTCCTGTTGATCTTTTGTTTTGCTTGTTCATCGATCACACCTTTTACAGAGCCATCAGCCAGTGATATTGCAAGTCCGGGAGTTAGCGTATCAACACCGTATCGGAAGACGTTTGACATGAATCAAAAATAGGGCGTTTCAAGGTGTAATGTCCAATATCCAATGTCCAATGTCCAATCGCTTCGTAAGTAGTTATACATGAAAAATTGTATACGCGGGACAACGAGAAACCAGAAACAAGAAACCAGAAACAAGAAACTGGTTTCAATGTCCAATATCCAATGTCCATACCCCATATAAACATTTTCAAAAATTGAGGAATACACTTTTGTTGTATTTTCCCTTTCACAAATAATCTCCTAAACCAAAACGCTTTGCCTGCATGAAATCAACTACCCGCGCACAGTTATCTGTCATGATGTTTCTTCAGTTCTTTGTTTGGGGATCGTGGTATGTAACAATGGGGACCTACCTGAGTAAAGTATTGAATGCTGATGGCGCTGCAATCGGGGCTGCGTACAGCGCAATGGCTATTGCAACCATTATTTCTCCTTTTATAGTTGGAATGATTGCAGACCGTTTTTTTCCCGCACAAAAAGTACTTGGTGTTCTGCATTTAATTGGAGCTGCCCTATTATTTTATGTTCCGCAAATTGGAGATACAGATACTTTTTATTGGATCATCCTGCTCTATTCTCTCATGTATGCACCCACGCTTGCCTTGGTAAATTCTGTCGCATTCAGGCAAATGAAAGATACCAGTAAAGAATTTGCGGGCATTCGTGTACTTGGAACTCTAGGCTGGATCGCAACAGGTTTGATGATCGATCGCGTTTTCAATATTGAAACCGATGAACTTTCGTTCACATTTAAAATGGCTGCAGCAGCATCATTGTTACTTGGATTGCTGAGTTTCTTTCTGCCATCCACACCGCCAAAGGCCAAAGGAACAAAAACATCATTTGCGCAAGTACTTGGCAGCGATGCATTTGTTTTATTTAAAGACCGTTCGTTCACTGTCTTTTTCATTTCCTCCATCTTAATATGTATTCCGTTATCATTTTATTATAGTCTCACCAATTTGTTCCTGACCGAAGTAGGAATGGAAAACGCAACCAGTAATATGACGTTTGGCCAGGTATCGGAAGCCGTTTTTATTTTACTTATTCCCTTCGCTTTCGCAAGACTTGGTGTAAAATGGATGATTGCAATCGGCATGATTGCATGGGCAATACGGTTTTTACTTTTTGGGTATGGTGATGCAGATACCGGTTTGTGGATGTT
>CAZCKF010000412.1:1662-3472 GCA_964499155.1 uncultured Chitinophagaceae bacterium | reverse complement strand
ACCATGTCAAGGATAATCGCTTTGTCATCCGTTGTTTCTGTTGAAAAAAAACGCTTAATGACTGCTGCCTTTCTTAGCCACGATATGGGCGTGATCTTATGCAAATTTATTTTACCCGCAAATTTGTAATAACGTGGAAGACATGTTGATGCGGGAATGCTGGAGATAAGAATTATATTTTCTACCGGGAGAAATTTGGCAATTTCAATCGCAAGCATACCACCAAATGATAAACCGATGATTGAAAATTTTTCATTTGCATCAATGGCTGCAGCTAATTTTTTTGCGTAGGATGGCAATGTATCATCGGCGCAGAATTCGCACCAGGGAATATAAACAGGATCGAAACCTCGTGGCAGCCTGATATGACGAAATACTCTTTCATCAGCACCAACACCACTTAGGAAATAGACTTTCACTTTTCAGGGATCTCGATCACGAAGCTCTGCCTGATCTTTTTTGCAACGGGCTTATCATGAAGTATTGCAGGTTGCCAGTCAGGCATTTTTTCAAGACGTGTGATAAGTTCATCATCAAAATCTTCACTTACACCCTGAACAACCTGGAAGTTAACCGGGATGCCATCTTTGTCAACGATAAATTCCACAATCACGTGTGCCTTATTTATCCCGGTCGGTAATTGATCGACCATATCAGCACCCAGTTGTTTTAAATAAGAAAAGAAACCATTCGATCCACCCTGGAACTCTGGCCAGTTGTGCACAGCTTCTGCAATATCTGTAATCACACGTGTTCGATGAGGAACCTTAACTTTTTTAACCTGTTTAGGTTTTTGTTCCACTTCAGCTTTAATGACGTTATTGACTACATAATCACCTTTTTCATTCACACCAATTACAGGAAGCTGTTTGTGTCTTTCAAAATAATTGAATGCATCTTCAAGTTTGGTTGTGAATTTTTTAAATGCAGGATCATCTTTTGTAAGGTTTGCAAGATAATCCTGGCTTCTTTTTACATTAAACCTGATGGGGAAAATGTGAACAGGAATATAGTCCTGTCCCTGGTTCTTTGCATGAGCTGCAAGAATATAAATCTCTTCGATCTGTTCATCAGTAACAGGGATACAACCAACAGTTACACAACTACCATGAATAAAAATATCTCCGCCCGGTGAAATGGAATCACTCAAAATTCTATCAGATGGATTCGGGTAATTTATGCCAAGCGATAAATGGTAATTGCTTCGTGGATTAAATTCATTGATGTAATAAAATCCTTCTGGTACCTGGTAATCACCTTCGATTCTTTTTGGTCCAAGTGTTCCGGCGAGCGCGCAAACTTTGTAGGTTTTAAAAAGCGTGAATTTATCCTGTACTTCATTTTTCACCCAAACTTCAATTTGGCTGTCGTATTTGAATGAACGGAAATAAACATATTTCGCAGGCCAAGCAAGTCCTTTGGTCGCAAATTGTTTTGACAGCGTATCCTCTTTTTTACGCATGGCTTCATTAGCTCTCGGAAAATTCCGCTGATAATCCAGGAAAGAGGTATAAGTAGAGGAAGAGATTGCTGTTCCGGATTTTTGACCAAATACAGGTAGTACCAGGGTTAGACAGCAAACAGCCAACAGATTTTTCATATTCAGGATAGCCATAGATTGTTAACGGGTTAGTAGCGGATTTATGATGCAATATCAGGCTGAAAAGTTAAATAAAAAGATAAAACTGACCAAGTCCTTTTCATTCACACACAATCTGTTACAGGGAATGAGCCATAATCAATGGAATCTACGAAGTAAATTCTTCCCATAACTCGTAATTCCAGAAGCTATTGCGCCCCGAGCTGCGAG
>CAZCKF010000412.1:0-1652 GCA_964499155.1 uncultured Chitinophagaceae bacterium | reverse complement strand
GAGTAGCTGCGAGTACAGGTCTGAGGCTTTGAGCACCAGGCTTAAGTTCGATCATGTATACAAATTTGGAGTTGCAGAGGTTAAAGTATTTTCCGTGATTAGTGGGGTGCTCACAGCTTTCACAACTCGAAGCCCTCGCAGCTCGAGGCTCACAGCTCATAGCTTGCACCACTCCCAGATCTAGAGGTTCCCGCGATCTGCCTGCTCTCTTTCAATCGCTTCAAACAATGCTTTAAAATTTCCCTTTCCAAAACTTTTAGCGCCCTTTCGCTGAATGATCTCAAAAAACAGGGTCGGTCGGTCCTGGACTGGTTTGGTAAATAACTGCAATAAATAACCTTCCTCATCTCGATCAACAAGAATTCCAAGTTCTTTCAAAGGCTCCAGGTCTTCATCAATTTTTCCAACGCGTTCAATCAGATCATCGTAATAAGTTGTGGGCACGCGAAGAAACTCTACTCCCCTGCTGCGCAGGTCATACACAGTTTTCACAATATCATTTGTTGCCATGGCAACGTGTTGCACACCTTCACCTCCATAGAATTCGAGATATTCTTCTACCTGCGATTTCTTTTTTCCTTCTGCTGGTTCATTGATCGGAAATTTTACAAAACCATTTCCGTTGCTCATTACTTTACTCATCAATGCAGAATATTCCGTAGAAATATCATTGTCATCAAACGTGAGAATATTTCGAAAGCCCATTACCTGTTCGTAAAATTTCACCCACACATTCATCTGGTTCCATCCCACATTTCCCACGCAATGATCCACGTATTGCAATCCTGCATCTTCCGTTTTCATATAGGGATTCCGCCATTCGCGAAAGCCCGGTAGAAATGTTCCCTTGTAATTTTTTCTTTCAATAAATACATGTACGGTTTCGCCATAAGTATGAATGCCGCTTAAAATGACCTCCCCGTTTTCATCACTGATGGAGTAAGGTTTTAAATACGATTTGGCTCCGCGTTTTGTTGTTTCCTGGTATGCTGACCGGGCATCATCAACCATTAGTGCAAGTGTTTTCACTCCATCACCGTGTTTGTTGACATGCTCGGAAATTTCGGTACCCGGACGCAATGATGTGGTAAGCATGAAGGTGAGTTTGTTTTGTCTTACAACATAACTCACCCTGTCCTTGATACCTGTTTCAGGACCTGCATAGGCAAGTGGCAAAAAGCCAAATGCTTTAATATAATAGTGTGCTGATTGTTTTGCATTACCAACATAAAATTCTACATAGTCTGTGCCCTGGAGAGGAAGAAAATCATGTTGTGCTTGAACCGATGTATTTTTTGCGGTTGCCGTTGACATAGCAAATAATTTAAAAATGATGTAAATAATAATGTGAGAACTATATGCCGGCATCCATGGCAAGCGCTTCCATCAGGAGGAAATAATTTCCTCTTTTGTCGGTGAAGATTTTATGTGGATAGTCGGGAAGCATTCCTCTAAGTTAGGAATCTAATTGCAAGTAACATCTGTCTATGAAGGAGTGGGTTTTTACATTAAATGGTAATTGGCAACTGGCAATTAGCAAAGTTGCATTCGAATGCCTGGCGTCGAGTTTAAAAATTGATTGGCAACTTAATAAATCGTTTAACCAATATTTTATAATGCACATTATCATATATTTTTTTAGAATTTAATTA
>CAZCKF010000411.1:1987-3489 GCA_964499155.1 uncultured Chitinophagaceae bacterium | reverse complement strand
ACCACTCAAAATATTGCTGTTGTCTTATCTGGATGTCCTTTCGATTTTTTCTTTCAACAAGATTGTGCGCCTCTCCATTGTAATTCAGCATCCATACCTGTTTGCCGAGACGGCGCATGGCCGTAAATAATTCGATCCCCTGGTACCATGGCACTGCACCATCTGCATCATTGGCCATGATGACGAGTGGAGTTTTGATCTTTGGAACATGGAACAGTGGTGAATTTTCAATGTAAAGATTTGGTTTTTCCCAGAGTGTAGCGCCGATACGGCTTTGAGATCTTTCATATTGAAATTGCCTGTTCAATCCACTTTCCCAACGTATACCACCATACGCACTGGTCATATTTGCAACAGGCGCGCCAGCCCATGCAGCTTTAAACATCGGTGTCATGGTGATCAATTGCACAACCTGGATACCACCCCAGCTCTGTCCCTGGATGCCCATGTTCTTTCCATCCACCCATTTATTTTTTGCAAGTGCCTGCGCGCCACTTACGATATGATCGTAAGCACTTTTTGCAGGCTGTCCTGTTTTGTAAAAAATATCGGGTGACATAACAATGTATCCCCTGCTGACATAAAATGAAATATTGAGGCGACTTGGCGTTGGTGAGGGCGGAACATAATTATTCAATTCATCCGCATGCCGGTCGTAGAAGTAAAAAATGACAGGATACTTTTTATTCGGATCAAAATCCTCAGGTTTGTAAAGAATACCGTAGTTGGTTTTACCTGAAAATGTTTTCCAGGAATACAATTCTGCTGTTCCCCAATTGTATTGTTCCTGTTGCGGATTCAGTGATGATAATTTTCTTTCTGTTAATGCAAGCGCAGGCGGAGACATTGGTGTACCTGCAATTCCTGTATTTTTAAAATCATCAAGTCTGACATAAAAAAGATCAGGAGAAGAACGATAATTCTCTTTTGTATATATCAATACATCTGCTTCTCGCGCTTTCAGTGGATTGCCCACAGAAAAATTTTCCAAACCTTTATGCTGAGGATATCCGCCTTCTGTCAGCAGCGCATAACCACTTTGTTTGTTTGTTTTATTGAATGCACGAAGCAAAAGAGGTTGGTTGCTTTTTACAAACCGTTCTTCGGGATCTGTCTGCACATACCTGTAAACAATTTTTCTCTTCCCACCATCGCCTCGAGTAAGATTGATTGCAGGTTTCCTTCCCGTTGGATCAACCTTCCAAATATCATATCGTGAATAAACAAACAAAGCATCGTCATTCTCATACCATCTGCCGATACCATACTGTGTTGGTTCATCCGGCATGTCGAACTCTTCATCGTACATTGGCGATTTTATTTGCCTCGTGATATTTTTTGTTGAATCACCATCCCATGTGAAGTAATGCTTTGCTTTCCGGTCATACCAGGTAATATATTTTCCGGTTGAAGAAGCATAAATGTTTCCATATAATTTTTCCTTCACCAGTTTTTTCTTCCCCGAAAGAACATTCAACGCATATACATCTTTAAGTGTA
Organism: uncultured Chitinophagaceae bacterium; assembly: GCA_964499155.1. GTDB lineage: Bacteria > Bacteroidota > Bacteroidia > Chitinophagales > Chitinophagaceae > CAZCKF01. The sequence goes on along the minus strand of CAZCKF010000411.1, from coordinate 1,990 downwards.
TTT
>CAZCKF010000411.1:0-1977 GCA_964499155.1 uncultured Chitinophagaceae bacterium | reverse complement strand
CTGCCGATATCAGTAATCCCAATAAACTGATCGCCATCTCCCTCATTTGTAACCAACACCTGTGGAATCTCACGATCACCTAATTGCTGGAGAATGTTGTTTGACAGATCATAAACAGCCAGGTAATTCAACCGCTGGTCCACTGATAGCCTGCTCAATTGAGTTGACTGCAGGTAATCATCATTGTAATGCCACAAATCAAGTTTGACAAGATCAATTTCTATTAATGAAGTATCTCGTGCAGGTTGAATCGGTGCTGTTCCGAATAGCACACGCTTACCAGATTTACTGAAACTGACAGTTGCATTTTCACTGACTGACATTCCCACCTTCATGCCTGTTGTGTTTTTATCAACCAACAGTTTTGCAGAATCCATTCCAACCCGGTAGTACCATAATTTGTAAAACTTCTGCAATGCACGCGTTGAACTGTCACGTTCAGCAATGAATGCAACCTGTTGTCCATTCTCTGCAATACCGATCGATCTGAAATCATTCAATCCTCGACTGATTGTATCCAAACGACCACTGTTTACATGATATGATAACAACAATGCTTTGCTGAGGGAATCGCGGCTGTTGCGCGTTGTTCGAATGAAAAGTTTTTGGCCATCGCGATTAAACCAGTAGTCTGCAACGAGTTTGAATGTTTTGTCTTCTCTTCTTTCAAGGTTGCGTAAAACGAGATCGGTTCCATCGGTTGCTGACGGCTCGTCACCTTCTGCCAAAACTCCATCTGTTATTTCTTCATCGCGGTTATTCCTGCTTGCATTTGCCTGCAACAGCAATTGTTTCAGCGAATCAATCGTTCTTTTCAAACTATCCACGGTACGTGTTGTACCTGAACTTGTACCTGGACGGGTTGAAGCCGGTGGTCGTTCTTTATGGTATGCAACCCATCCGGCAGCACGTTGTGGAGTTTTATAAGACTTTACGTACGCCACCCTCATCACCGAATCAAAACCCAGTTGAAGAATGCCAAGAGAATCCTTGGGCATTTGTTCAGGCGTTTTCTTTTTTATGCGTGCATCACGTGTCTCAGCAAACCTTGGCCTGATTCTAAAAACAACAAATTTGTTGTCCTCACTGATGACTGCATTATATCCGCGTGGAATAACTTTTTTATAATTTGTTTCAGGTGATTGTACAACAAGTTCATTATCCCCTTCCTGCACATTTACGGAATACACAACCCATTTTCCATCATTAGAAATTGCCCGTTCACCAATACTCTGCCAGGAATCATATACTGAATGGTCGAGTGGCTTTTTCTGGGCAAATACATCAAGAGATACGAAGAGTAATAGGAAGCAAATCAGTTTTTGCATGGCGACTGGTTATTTCTTATGGGAATGTGCAATTTAATAAAACCAGCTCTCAAAAACAGTTGACTGGCGTCAAGGTTTGGTACCAACAATAATCCCATATTGCCATAATCCCTGTTTCAAACCGGTATATTGAAGTTTACAGGCGACAATGTTTTTCCTTTGCAATTCAGTGGTGCGGTACAAGCCAATCAGTTTTCTCCAATTCATCCAGGCAGAGGCGAGGTAATAAAACCTGTTTAACCTACGTGCTGAGGGCATTACATTAGGAGAGATATCTCTGGATTGAACTTTGACAAAACCCGCTGCTTCCATTTGTTCAGAAAACCCACCTTTTGTTTCGAGGTAATTGACCTGCCAACCATCTAACCAACCTCTGATCACCGGGTTTGTGTTATTTTCTTTTTCAGTAACAAAACCATCAGCGACAATAAGGCGGCCGCCTGGTTTTAAAACACGAAATGCTTCCTTTATAAAATGATTTTTATTTTCCGCATAACAAATGCTTTCGCAACCCCACACGATATCGAAACTGTTTTCAGGAAAGGTTGTTTTGCAGTAATCCATTTTCAGAAACAAACTCTCAGTTACACGGGCTTTCTTGGCGTAGTTTTTTGCAGCTGCAACCTGTCTTTCACTCAAAGTGATACCG
>CAZCKF010000410.1:1248-3491 GCA_964499155.1 uncultured Chitinophagaceae bacterium | reverse complement strand
GCATGATGCTACTTCAAAAAAAGAGGGCCGCTTATTCAGCGGCCCCGGGTTCCATGGTTAAGGTTTAATTTGCTGGCAAGCAATCAGGCGTTGTTATCTTCATCGTCTTCATCATCCTCACTTTCTTCATCATCGTTATCGATATCAATGTTGAAGTCATCCGCTGATTTTTCTATTTTAAAATCCTTGTGTTTGTCAAGGAATGATTTGTATTTATTATAAACACTCTCGGGTTGTTTTGTGCCATTGATGATCAGAGAGCCGTCTTTGTGCTGGATGGTATATTCTTTCTTCTTATCGATCAGTCCATCTTTTTCAAGGCCGTCTACAAAAACTTTGTATTCCTGCAATTCTTTTTTAGCCTTTTCTATTTCAACTTTTGCATTTTCAAGTTCTTTTTTGATCTCAGGTCCGAGCTTTTTCATTTCCTCTTCCACCTCTTTCATTTCAGCCCTCATTTGTTCCATATCGATCTTCTTGAACTCTGCCATTTCTTTCTGCAACTTCGGTCCGAGCTCTTTCATCTCTTTTTCCAATTGCTTCATTTCTTCCTGAAATTCTTTCATGTCAATCTTTTTGAGCTCCTCCATATCAATTTTCGCCAGTGACTGCTCAATCTCTCTTTGAATTTTTTCAAAATCGACATCCTTCATAGCCTTGTCAAAATCAGCCTGCATTTTCTTGGTGTCAATTTTTTTCAAAGCTTCTTCCACTTCTTTCATCGCTTTTTCCATTTCCTTTTCAATGTTCACTTCATCCAGTTCACGGATCGCATCATCAAGGTCTTTTACTTTGCGTTCAGTCTTCTTTGTTTTTGGTATTGTGTCCAATTGGTCTGTCATTGGACTAAAATATCCCCTTGGTCCCTGGCCAAAACCAAGTGCAACCAGTGCAAACGACACTGCAAATAGTGTTACCAGCAGAAGGGATGATTTAAAGGGAGTTGGTTTCATAAATGCTTTTTTGATAGTTCAACGAATGATTTCGTACCAAATATACGATTGTTTTCGTAATGCGGTAGTGTGTCTTTTTGTTTAACGTTTTTTTTAGAAAGAGGTTACAGGTGGGAAGAGAAAGAGAAAGAGGGAGAAGGAAAGCTAGCCGCGCCTCATCCACTTGACCATTTCCTTCCAGGTCGGCTTCTTGCCATACATCAAAATACCGGTTCGATAAATTTTTGCGCTCAGCCAGGTTGTAAATAGAAAACCGATTATTAAAAGTGACATGGATAATCCCAGTTCCCAATAGGGAACCGTACCTGGAACACCAAAAGGAATACGAGCCATCATAACAATGGGTGAGAAAAATGGAATGATACTCGACCAGGTTGCGAGAGAACTGTTCGGGTTTGTAATCGCATTGATCATGATGACGATCGCCAGGATGATGGGAAGTGTTACAGGGAACATCAGGCTCTGTGCATCCTGCGGATCTTCATTCACTGCACTGCCAACTGCTGCAAAAAGGGCTGCATAAAATAAATACCCTCCGATGAAATAGAACAGGAAGCAGAAAATAATCAGTGGCCAGTTGACCGTGGAAAGTTCATACTGAGCCGTGGCCAAAGACTTCATGGCCTGCGAGGTTTGTGCAGAACTTCCCGGCATGTTCTCCTGTTGGATCTGCGTCATCACATCCTGCGGAATAATGGAGCCAAGTATGGTACTGATGGTTACAATCAAAATAATCCAGATAAGGAATTGAGTAATACCAACAGCACCGATCCCAATGATCTTACCAAGCATCAATTGAAATGGCTTTACAGATGAAATAACCACTTCTGCGATGCGATTGGTTTTTTCCTCCATTACACCACGCATTACCATGGCGCCGTAGATGAACAGCGTTATATAAATGAGAAATGCACTTGCGTAACCGACTCCATAGGCAACACCTGAATTTCCTCGCTTCAGTGTTGATCCTGCACGCACTTCATCACCAAATGGAACTTTATTGGCTTCTTCCTTAATAGAATCAATTTTTTTCGGATCTATTTTTAATTCAGCACTAATTAAATTGTTTTCGAGTGCTCTTGAAATCTGTCTTTCAATATCACTGCGCGGAGCCAGACCGAAATTTTTTTCCGTAATGAGTTTTATTGAATCTGACTGGTTAAATCTCGTTTTAGGTGGATAAAGCACGCCCGCAAAACCTTTGGAAGAAAAATTGGTTGTATCAACATCATCTCTCAATTCGATGGAAACTGATTTCCCGCTTTCAAGGTTACCCTTGAAAAATCCATT
>CAZCKF010000410.1:0-1238 GCA_964499155.1 uncultured Chitinophagaceae bacterium | reverse complement strand
CATTTGGATCAACAAGTGCAACTTTTTCACTTCCAAGATTATTTACTGAAATAAAAATGACTGCAGCAATAACACCCACAAACAATACGGGAGTAAGTATGGTTGACAGGATAAATGTTTTATTCCTTACACGGGTGAGGTATTCTCTTTTGATAATGAGCCAGATTTTGTTCATAGTAATTCTTTAAGCAGTGACTTGCTGAAATTGTCTTGTGACAGGTGTTCCTTCAACCAGCTTGATAAATATTTCATTCAATGATGGCAGCAATTCATGAAATCCTTTTATCGATGAGCCGCTCTGAATAAAATAATTAAGCACATCATTGGGCCTGCTGCCTTCATTGATCTTAACAATGAGTTTCAGGTCTTTTCTTTTTACTACTTCAAAGGGAGCATGCGTATTTACAAGCGCTGCAGGTTGTTCAGTCTCGATGCTGTATAAATTTTCTTTGTGGTCCTGCTTTACCCTGTTCACTGATCCATCCAGGATTTTCTGTCCCTTGTTCATTAATATAATGTGATCACAAATTTCTTCCACCTGCTCCATGCGATGGGTGCTGAAGATGATGGTTGATCCCCGCTGTGCAAGCTGATAAATTTCTTCTTTTATAATATTTGTATTGACCGGATCAAGACCACTGAATGGTTCATCCAGAATGATCAGTTTTGGTTCGTGCAATACCGTTGTTACGAACTGCATTTTTTGCGACATACCTTTTGAAAGATCTTCTACCTTTTTATTCCACCACGTTTGCATCTCAAGTTTTGTAAACCATTTTTTGATCCGCTCCATGGCATCTGACTTGGATAGGCCTTTCAATCGAGCGAGATACAGGGCCTGTTCTCCAATCTTCATTTTTTTATACAACCCTCTTTCTTCCGGCATATAACCAATATGCACAACATCTTTGATGGGATCAAATTCTTTTCCGTCAAAGATGATCTTTCCCGAATCCGGATAAAAGATCCCGGTGATCATTCTCAGCAATGTTGTTTTACCTGCACCATTCGGTCCAAGCAAACCAAATACACTACCCTTTTCAATAGAAAGACTAATGTCGTCCACTGCTTTTTGTGTTGCGTAATATTTTTTTATGTTTTGTAATTCGAGAATTGCCATGCCGTTGGTTTCTGGTTTGGATAAAAATAACATAAATAAGACAAGGTCCAAGATACAGGGTCCGAGGTCCAGGAAAGAAAGAAGATTTAAGCCGGATTACACTGGATATTGAAATAGC
>CAZCKF010000409.1:0-3491 GCA_964499155.1 uncultured Chitinophagaceae bacterium | reverse complement strand
ATTGTAGATATCGACAGCAGGGAAGATGAATCGTGGACTTTCATTCAACATATCGGCAGCAGTAATTTGTATGGGAACATTCCAGTCATCGTACTGGGATCCGCTAATAATGACACCGCACGGGTTCGTTGTACAGAACTCGGAGTAATTAAATATTTCACCAAGCCATTTCATCCGATCAACCTTATTGAAACTGTAGATACGTTGATGGGCTCAATAGATCTGAAAGGAGTAAGCAGGTCTGCTGTTTAGTAGTAACCAGAAAACCAGGAACCGTCATCAACTAAAAAGAGATTAATGAGAGCAGAAGTTTTTCCCCGAACCCCTGTAAAACCTGTATACTATAAACGTATTCAGCCAGGTAATGCAGCGGCAGGAAATTACGAACCTTTCACCTACCTGTATATCGGGCACGATATACAACGTACTGAAAAGTTGTCACAGTTACTGACGTCAGGACTGATCAGTGAACATTTCAATTCAGCCACCACACTGCTGAAGAAATTGATTCGCCGGGAAGAGCAATTGCCGGATGTAATTATTATTGACGTTCCTTTCGACGAAGAATGGTTACGTGAATTTATTTCGTTTGTTCGCAACACAAATGAACTGAAGGCCATACCGGTTGTGTACAACCGTAAATACATTTATAACGGTTACAAGGACAGGTTGAAACAAACACGCCTGGTTGATGACATAATCGATCTTTCTTTTCAGCATTATAATCTTGCCGAAAAGGTCAGTTTTCTGAAAGAAGCCAAAGAATATGCCTGCAGTCTGCCAAAAAGCAGGAAAACCATTAAGAAACCTGATACTGAATTCTATCTCAAAAGAATTATTGATTTTTCCCTTGCAACCATGGCGACAATTGTTTTAATGCCCGTATTGCTTTTAATTGCTTTGGCCATTAAAATAGAATCACGCGGACCTGTATTTTACAATTCATACAGGGCAGGTCGAGGTTTTAAAATATTTAAATTTTATAAGTTCAGGACGATGGTGGTGGATGCGGATAAGAAACTAAATGATATCGCACACCTGAACCAATATAATAATGGCGTGTTTTTCAAAGTGAACAATGACCCACGTATCACACGGTTGGGTTCATTCCTTCGCAAAACAAGCCTGGATGAACTACCACAGTTATTAAATGTGCTGAAGGGAGACATGTCCATCGTTGGTAACAGGCCGCTTCCATTATATGAAGCTGCAACACTTACAACCAACGAATCAGTTGAACGTTTTATGGCACCTGCAGGAATGACTGGTCTGTGGCAAATTAAAAAAAGAGGCAAAAGCGATATGTCGGCTGAAGAAAGAATCAGCCTTGATATCGACTATGCCAGAAAACATAACCTGGCGTATGATTTTTGGATCATTGCCAACACCCCTGGGGCATTGTTGCAAAAAAGCAATGTGTAACCAGAACCCTACGTACCGCTAATAAAAACTGAATTGATGCTAAGGAATGAGAAGCCTTTGGTTTCCCTTGTTACGTTGAACTGGAACCAAACGGACATAACCTGTGACTTTCTTGAGTCAACCAGGAAATTTATTTACCCCAATTACGAGATTCTCGTTTGTGACATGGGATCAGTAGTTGATCCCACTGAGAAGATCAATGCTGGTAAGTACCCGCACACAAGAGTTTTGCGCAGTGAAAAAAACCTGGGATCAACGGGTGGAAACAATTATGGTATTCGCCATGCAAAAGGTGAGTTTATTTTCCTCGTGAATAATGATACCATCGTTACACCAGAACTGATTGATGTTTTGCTGGAACCTTTTTACAATGATCCTGAAATAGGCGTTACATGTCCCAAGATCAGGTTTTATCATCATCCGAATGTGATCCAGTATGCGGGATTCAATCCCATTGATGTATTCACAGGCAGAACAACAGCTGTTGGAAGCAAAGAGGAGGACAGGGGACAGCATGATGTGTCGGGATTTACCTATGGAGCCCATGGTTGTGCCATGATGGTAAAGCGTGAAGTGATTGAAAAAACAGGCATGTATCCAGAGAAATTCTTTATTTATTATGAAGAATGGGACTGGAGCATGAGAATCCTGAAGGCTGGTTATAAAATATGGTATGAGGCGAAGGGATTGATCTACCACAAGGAATCTATGACAATGGGAAAGGAAAGTGCAGTTAAAGTATACTATCACACCAGGAACAGGATCATGTACATGCGCAGGAATACCAGCTTTCCACAGTTCCTCGTTTTCATTAGTTTTTTTATCTTGTTCACCACCCCAAAGTCAATTGCCAGGTACCTGTTCAAAAAACAACACGAGCACCTGAAATCTTTCGTTCGGGGAGTATGGTGGAATGTCACCACATCCAAATACTCACCTGTGTAAAACACTTTTGAAAATCATTATTTAGATTTCATTAATCTGTACAAATAATTATTAAAACAATGGATCAGACTATGACGGCAGTGCGCAAGGGGCTGGATTATGAAGAATGGTATCATACCGAGCGGCATAACACCCACTTCAATGATGATTACTACAGCGCACGTGCAAAAATTTCACTGGACAAATTTTTCACTGGCATCGATCGCAACCTGAAAGTTTTGGATTTTGGTTGCGGGCTTGGCCAGAATATTTTTTATATGCCCAATGCCATGGGCTACGACATCTCGCGCTTTGGTGTGGAATTTTGCAAACGCAAAGGCATTAATGCCACCAATGACCTGGATGAAGTGCCTAATGAAGCTTTTGATGTTGTTCTTTCAACACACGTACTCGAGCATCACCCTCATCCAAAAGAAATGTTGGAAGACATTCACAGCAAACTGAAAAAAGGAAGCACCCTCATACTCGTTATTCCTTTCGAAAGACATGGAAGGGCGCAGTTTGAATTGGATCTCAATCAGCACCTGTACATGTGGAATTTTCAAACGATCAATAACCTGCTGATGACAACAGGTTTCAGGATCAGGGCAAATAAATATGTAAGAGGCGCCGGGTATAATAAACTTCTGCCATTAGCTAAAATGAATTTTGGTCTGTATAAATGGGCAACAAATGTTGTTTCGAGGTTGATGGGCATTCGTGAGATCATGGTGGTAGCAGAAAAAGTGTAATTGTGCTGATGAATAAAAAAATAAGAGTACTGGAATGCATTCGCCAGGGCCAGGTGGGAGGAGGTGAAACACACCTGCTCAGCCTCGTGGAGAATCTTGACAGGTCGCAGTTCGAACCCGTTGTCCTTTCTTTTACAGAAGGGCCGATGGTGGAAAAACTTCGCAGTATTGGCATTCCAACACACGTCATTCACAGTGAAAAGCCTTTCGACATCTCAAAATGGAGAAGGGTTCGCAAACTTATTCGCCAGGAAAATATTGACGTGGTGCATGCGCATGGAACGAGAGCTAATTCAAATGTTTTGTGGGCAGCGCGTTCTTTAAAACTACCTGTCATATATACAGTACATGGATGGTCATTTCATAACGACCAGGCACCGATGGTGAAAAAGA
>CAZCKF010000408.1:2100-3495 GCA_964499155.1 uncultured Chitinophagaceae bacterium | reverse complement strand
CGTGCTGTGATTGATACAACCGGAACGGCACAATTCAAGTCACTTTTACAACAAGGAAAAAATATATCGTTCATGAAACACATGACTGCTCCAACGTTTTCAAACGTTGATAACAGGTTGTGGCTTGATGCGATTTATATCCGCGACTTTACAACCGCGAACGGAAAAGATTCTACCATTTTTGGTACATCTGCAAAAAACGGTGAAAACCCAAATTCATGGGATGGTGCAATTTCAAGTGTTCCTGGTAAGACAGACCTGATCGATTGTATGATCCACATGCGTCGTAATGGTCCGACAATCAATGACTCTTTATGGATGTTTGCTGGTGTGAGCACTTATGCAACAAATGGTGATCGTTATTTTGATATCGAAATATTTAAAAAAGAAATTTCTTATAACCGCAACACGAAAAGATTTTATTCTGCTGGTTTATCTAATGGACATACAGAATGGATTTTTGACCCGTTCGGGAACATTATTCAAACAGGAGATATCATTGTATCGTTTTCATATAGTTCGGGACAAGCTCCAAAAATTGAAATCAGAATTTGGGTTAGTAAACTGACATATTTGTTGACAAACCCTGCAAAATTTGATTTCTCTAATAATGGATATACAGGTGGTGCTATTTGGGGATATGCAAAGATCGAACAGAATGATGGTGGAGATGCTTTTGGTTCAGGTATTGCAAATTTCATCAGCAGCAATACCGTATCTTCTGATACAACATTTGCTACACCATGGGGTACAACACTTCCAAACAATTCCTGGGGACAAAACTTTAATCAACTGCAATTCGTTGAAGTTGGTTTTAACTTTACAAGTATGGGAGTTGATCCAATGCTTTACCAGGATTTCGTTCTGGAAAATGAGCCTTGTGAACCGATTGCGCATACGATCTTCATGAAGTCGAGATCTTCACAGTCATTCACAGCAAACTTGCAGGATTTTGCTGGACCAATTAACCTGACTGTTCCTGTTGCTGGTGTTAATTATGAAATTGCAAAGGATACACTTACATGTGATCAAACGACTGCTCAAATTCAATTGTTGAACCCTACACAGGGCACACATTATGAATGGTCGACCACTAATGGTGAGATTCTTAGCGCGAATGAAGACAATACAATAATTACAGTTGGTAAAAAAGGAACCTATAAAGTAACTGCATCTTTATACATGGGTTGCAGTGTTGAGAGAACTGATTACGTGGAGATCTTAAAAGATGACACAAAACCAGTTGCAACCGCGGATTTAACTGTGACACCTGATGGTAATATACAGTTGATAGGTGGTGATGTAACACTTAGTAATATTCTTACACCATTTGGAGGTTGTGAAGGTCTTGAATGGGAGTGGAAAGGTCCGAATGGATTTGAATCAAGAGAAAAA
>CAZCKF010000408.1:0-2090 GCA_964499155.1 uncultured Chitinophagaceae bacterium | reverse complement strand
AGATCCGATTGTGAATATGGATTGGGCATGGGGTGCATACTACCTGACGTTAACTGAAAAGCGTAATGGTTGTAAAGCCTATGGTGTACTTGACGTAAGTTTTGGTACACTGTATGACCTGCCTGGTTCACAAAACAGGGCTATAACATCAACAACACCGGCTGCAGGTAAGACATATATTTCCCGCAATACTTCTAACAAGCTTGTGGTAAATACATCAACTGCAGAAAATACAGAAGCAACAGTTACTGTACATTCAACATCCGGTCAGTTGCTTGGTAAGAAAACGGTGAGATTGATGCCAGGACAGAATTCAATCGAAGTGCCTGCTACAAGTGCAAACCAATTACGTGTGGTTTCATTGTACACAGGAAATAAACTGGCTTTCGTTAGAAAGGTTGTTTATTAATCAAACAGATAAAGAGAAACAAAACATATTGACAGATAACCAGCTACAATCATGCTGAAAATACTGTCTGGACGAATCAAATGGTGAAGCAATTCACCATTTGATTTTCGTAAAATCCCTCTCCAATCGAAAAACTACGCATCAATATCTGAATGCGTTTTCCTAAAAAGATCTTAGTCAACATTGCAGATTTTCATATGTGTTTTCACAAATACTTGTAACAGTAATGGTTAAGTGAAAACATGTAAGATTTACTAAAATAAAAACACTACGTAAAGCTTGCATTTCGGAAAATACTGTATTATGTTCGCACTATATCTGCGAAATACGAAGTGGTTCTAGTAAAACTACGATAGCGCAGAAAACGATCCAGATTCCTTAAGAAAACCGTAAACACAAAACATCCGTACCAATGAAGAAGTTCTACCTAGTGAGTTTATTTTCTATCGCACTCACAACTACGTACGCCCAGACAGTGCAGATCAATTCCGGCGGTTTTCATGCAAATTTTGGCGTTGACGCTGATAAAAAAGCAAGCTATACCAAGCTGGGTCCTCCTGCCAATTCACCTGCTGGTGATGACTGGTTTGCAAATGGTAATGCCCAGGGTAAGGGTGTAATTGATACTAACAATGCTGCATATTACAAATCGCAATTGCAGCAAAACAAAAACATCAACTTCCATAAGAGAATGTCGGTTCCGACATTCAGCCGTGTTAACAACAAACTTTGGCTGGATGCATTGTACATGCGTGATTATGTAAGTAATCCCGGTCGTGATACCACAACATTTGCTTCAGCGCGAAATGGTGTGAATCCATCTCAATGGGATGGAGCACTTCGTGATCTGGATATTGATTTCGATATCGTAGATGCTTTCTTCCATATGCGTAGAAATGGTATTTCTGCACAGGATTCTCTTTGGATGTTTACCAGTGTTTCGACAATTGGAATTGGAAATAAAAGATTTGTTGATATTGAATTGTATAACAAGAATATCAGTTATAATAAAAATACACGTCGTTTTTCAACACAAGGTGCGGCTGGTGGTCATACTCCCTGGCTGTTCGATGCTCTCGGCAATGTAATTCAGACAGGTGACGTGTTGGTTTCTATTCTTTTTAAAAACAACCAAAAGCCAGAGGTCAATATTCACATCTGGGTTTCGCGGATTGCATACAATACGCTCAACCCTGCAAAATTTAATTTCGGTGGATCATTCCATGCGCCAAACTGGTATTCAGTGTATGGTTATGCGAATATTACACCGAACAATTCAAACCAAAGAATTGGCTCAGGCATCAAGAATCAATCTTCGAATGCCAATAATGATACTACCTATGCGTCTCCATGGGGAACATTGAGAGCAAACGGATCATGGTCGGACGGTAATCAGTCTAAACAAACAGTTGAGTTGGGAGTCAATCTTACCCGGATTGGTCTTGATCCTTCACAGTATGGACTGACTTCCGGTCAATCTTGTAGCCGTATGTTCGAATCTATCATGTTCAAATCAGGTGAAGACGCTGGTACCACTGCAGGTAACCATCACGGAAATGATGATGATGACGATGATAATAACAACGGCGGGGGAAACGATGATGATGATGACGACAATGATAACGGCAATTGCGGAGATGATGATTGTGACGATGAGGATTGTGGTAACGATGATGATGAT
>CAZCKF010000407.1:0-3499 GCA_964499155.1 uncultured Chitinophagaceae bacterium | reverse complement strand
AACTTAAGTATTTCAAGAACGCTTGCAAATCGCAACAATCTTGACAATGCTTTCCAAACACCGATGCAATTGGTGGCCCTGGCACCCATTACTCCACCGAGAAATCTGGCAGGTCAATTTTATGATCGCCCGGTGACAACATATTATAATGGACTCATCGAATTGGAGAACTCGATTTACAGGTCAACAACTTTCCGCAACATCGGGAATATGTTTCTGAAATACAAGGTGATCAAGGACCTGTTTTTTACAACTGAATTCGGTGCCGACCTGCAAACACAAAATGATGAGCTTTTCAGGGGCTCACGCACGTTCACGGGGTTGTCAACAAACGGATACGGTTCGTCGGAATGGAACCGCAACACCACTTTCAATTCAAACAATTATTTTAATTATTCGAAAGTAATTGGTGAGAAACATGATTTTGATGCGACGCTTGGAATGTCATATCAAAAATTCAGTACTGACTACACATTCGTGGAAGGAGAAGATTTTCCATCAGACGCATTGCAAAAGCTCGCGAGCGCAGGCAGGATCACCGGAGGTTCATCTACTTTGACCGAATCAAACCTGGTTTCATATTTTGCAAGAACAAACTATAAATTAAATGACCGTTACCTGCTTTCATTGAGCGGCAGGATCGATGGATCGTCAAGATTTGGGAATAATGCGCGCTATGGATTTTTCCCTGCCGTATCTGCGGGCTGGATTATCAGCGAAGAAAATTTCATGTCCAATTCATCTTTCATCAACCTGCTCAAATTGAGAGCTAGTTATGGAATGAATGGTAATTGGGAAGGCTTTGGAAATTTTGCACACCTTGGTTTGTACGGTGCTTCAAAGTATAATAATCAATCGGGCCTGGTTCCTACACAATTGGCAAATCCAGACCTGACATTTGAAAAAAACAAGCAACTCGATATAGGTTTAGACTTCAGCATTTTGTCGAACCGGCTATCAGGTGAAATCGATTACTATGTAAGAAAGACCGATGATCTGCTTTACAGTGTTCCAGTTCCCGGTACGTCTGGATTTTCCACCATGCTCACTAATATAGGAGCTATGGAAAACAAAGGCTTTGAATTTGTATTTAACTCAGTCAATGTCAGGGGAAATGATTTCTCATGGTCTTCAAGTTTAAACTTATCTAAAAACCGGAATAAGATCGTAAAGCTCGATGGAGACCAGGATACGATTCCGGGAAATGATGGCAGGTATCTGAATTCGATCATCATTGGTGAATCAATTGGCGTTTTTTATGGACCAAAATTCGCAGGTGCCGATCCGGCGAACGGCGATGCACTTTACTATCTGCAGGATGGCAAAACAACTACCAACGATTACAACGACGCAGGTAATTTCATTGTTGGTGACCCAAATCCTGATTGGATCGGAGGCTTGAGTAATACATTTATGTACAAAGGCATTGAACTAAATGTCTTGCTGCAAGGAGTGTTCGGAAACCAGATCATGAACGGAGGTGGCGGATTTATGTCTGCCAGTTTCGACTGGTTCGATAATCAAACCGTTGATCAATTAGGACGTTGGAGAAATCCCGGCGATATTACACAGGTGCCCGAATTACGCCTGGGTTATGGAAATGGTATTGGCGCATCCAGCCGATATATTGAGAATGGTTCCTATGTTCGATTGAAAAACGTAACACTTGCTTACAATTTTGATAAGAAGTTACTCAATAAAGTAAAGATCCGTTCAGCGAGAATTTTTGTAACAGGAGTAAACCTCGCAACAATCACAGATTATACGGGTTGGGATCCGGAAGTCAATACGGATTATCGAGCTGGTAACCGTAACCAGGGTGGCGATTTTTATGCAGCCCCGCAAATTAAATCTGTAACATTTGGTGTTAACCTTGGATTTTAAATTCAAAAATGAAAATCATGAGAAAATATTTTATAGTAATAATTTCTGCAGCGGTGATTGCTTCCTGCGATAAAAAGCTGGACTTGCTGCCCAGGCAAAGTGTTGCGGAAGAAGTGGCGCTCAATTCTGATGTCAACGTAAAAAAAGTTTTGAATGGTGCGTACGATGCGCTGAGCAGCGGCAACCTGTTTGGTGGTAATGTGTTTATGTTTTCTGAATTGCTCGGTTCTAATGGTGAATTACGCTGGGAAGGAACGTTCAATGAGCCCCGGGAGATCTGGCAGAAACAGATCATCACAACAAATTCGTTTGTGAACAATACGTGGCTGCAGTCATATTACACAATTAATATTGCAAATAATGTACTCAGTGCAATCGGTGTCGTGAATACTGCTGACCAAAACCGCGTAAAAGGTGAAGCTGAATTTATCCGGGGTTCGGTGTTTTTTGAATTGGTAAAACTTTATGCAAAACCATATAGTGCCGGTAGTACAACTTCAAACCTGGGCATTCCTTTAATTCTGACACCAACAAGAGAGATCAATCAAAGTTCTTATGTTGCGCGAAGTACAGTTGAACAAACATATGCGCAGATCATCGCTGATCTGACTGATGCAGAAAATTTATTGCCAAACACAAATGGTGTTTTTGCTACAAAATCTGCAGCGGCTGCGATGCTTTCCAGGGTTTTTCTGCAAATGGGAAGATATGCGGATGCAAGAGATGCCGCCAACCGTGCGATTACAAATGCAACGGGAAAATCACTTGCAACAACTTATGCAGCAGCCTTTAATAACACAAGTAATTCGCCGGAATATATTTTTGCAATCCAGGTAAGCGCACAGGATGGTGCAAATAACATGCATCTTTACTGGTCAATTCCTACATATGGCGGAAGGGATGGTGATGTCGCTATCCTGACACCACACCTTAATTTATATCCAGTTGGTGACGCCCGCCGTGCATTATTTTATACCGGAGCAGGTTCTACACGAAGTGGTAAATGGCAACAACAATACAGGGTGCTTCCTGTGATTCGACTCGCAGAACTATATCTTACCCGTGCTGAAACAAATTTCAGGCTGGGAACTGCGGTAGGCGCAACACCGCTCGAGGATATTAACAGAACAAGACAAAGAGCGGGACTCACACCTTTATTAGTTGTTACACTTGATGATATTTTACTGGAGCGCAGATTAGAATTAGCACATGAGGGTCATCGCATACATGATATCAAGAGACTGATGGGAACCGCAGATGGATTGCCGTTTAATTCAGACAGGTTAGTGTTTCCAATTCCCCAGAGAGAGATTGATGCATCTCAGGGAACGTTGGTGCAAAATCCGGGATATTAATTTCTGAGCAGCACAATATGAAACTGCCTGGTAGCCGGGCAGTTTCATGTTTATGGGTGAATGGTGAGTGGTAAGTGGTGAGTAGTCAATAGTCAATAGTCAATGGTGAAAAGTGAATGGCTTACTACAGGTTTCGGCGTTTGCTTTTGATTGTTACACCCAACAATTATTTTGATTTATTTTTTAGTATGAAAAAAATAATAAGTGCAGTTGCCATTTTGTTGTGCGGAATTGCTGAAGGACAAAAGATTTCACCGAAG
>CAZCKF010000406.1:0-3510 GCA_964499155.1 uncultured Chitinophagaceae bacterium | reverse complement strand
GTTCTATTTTTATGATTTGCGTACGATTGTTTGGAAATACTTCGCTGTTCAATCCAAGCATGACACTCTCGATCCTGTAACGTGCCATGATATCCACGTCAATTTCAGGCCTGTAGAGTTCTTCCCGGATCCCACGCTGCAGGTTATCTGTAATCATTTGGTACATGAATCCGTATTTGAATTCATGAAATTTTTTGTACACCGCCGGGTGGTATTTCTGCATATCAAACAAGATGGCAGGATTCATGTTTGAAAAAAGTTCCTGGA
The DNA here is from genome assembly GCA_964499155.1 of uncultured Chitinophagaceae bacterium. Classification (GTDB taxonomy): domain Bacteria; phylum Bacteroidota; class Bacteroidia; order Chitinophagales; family Chitinophagaceae; genus CAZCKF01. Next base: position 3,243 of record CAZCKF010000406.1, on the reverse strand, counting down.
TCATATCAAAGGCAAGAAATGCTTCATGAACCGGGTTTTCTGCTCGCTTTCTGTCCTTAGTACATTGAACCCGGCTGCTTTCCATGGTTGAATTAAAAACGGCAGCAACCAATTCTTCCTTATCAGTAAAATATTGATAGACTGTTTTTTTCGAAATGCCAAGCTGGGTGGCGATGTCATCCATTGAAACAGACCTTATCCCGAACCGGTTGAACAGTTCGTCAGACTTCGCCAATATTCTTTCTTTCACTTCCATTTTAATGCAGATGCGGCCGCAAAACTATGGAAACTTTATTCGATTTCAAAGTTTCCATCGAAAGAAAAACACCATTCATAACAATTTTTTCACTTTGCAACCGACCCTCGTTTTGATATACCTTTAATTTAAAACCAGGAAAATGTCGCCAGAGGTTGAAAAAGCAGGACGATTCACTTACAAAAAAATTTTACGTTATTTCATTCAGGGCGTATTAATTCTTGCGCCCATTACAATCACAGGCTGGTTGCTGTACTGGTTGTTTGAGCGAATCGACGGAATTCTAAGACCTTATGTAAATATTCCGGGTCTCGGATTTATTATCATTATTGTATTCGTCATCCTGATAGGCTGGATCAGTTCAAGTCTTATCATGGGCAGCATATTAAATCTTTTTGATCACTGGCTCGAACGAACGCCCGGTGTCAAATTCATTTATACATCCATCAAAGATTTTTTTGGCGCATTTGCAGGTGAAAAGAAAAAGTTTGATAAACCTGTACTGATCGCTGCATTTGATGAAGATGTCTGGATCATTGGTTTTCTGACTGATGAAGAAATGGAAAAATTTGAAATGGGTGCCGGCCATGTAGCTGTTTATGTACCACAGGCATACAATTTTGCGGGTCAACTTTATATTTTACCCAGACATAAAGTAAAAAAGACAGGGCATCTTACTGCAGGTGATGCAATGAAGTATGCAGTAACGGGTGGAGTAGTTCATGTTGATGATCATGTTGGAACACCTACGTCCACCATGAGCTAAATTTTCTTGAGGTTGAATTTGTGTGTTATGAAACGTGTGGTTATTTCTCTTCTGTTTTTAATTATAACTGTTACTTCAAATGCCTGGGGATTTTTCGGACACAGGCTGATCAACCGGCATGCTGTGTTCCTTCTGCCGCCGGATATGCTCATTTTTTATAAAAAGAATATTGAATTCCTCGCAGAGCACGCAGTGGATCCCGATAAGCGACGATACATTGTGGTTGAAGAAGGGCCTAGGCATTACATTGACCTGGACAGGTATGGGTCCTTTCCATTCGACTCGCTTCCAAGAAAATGGAACGATGCAGTGGCTAAATTTTCTGTGGACAGTTTGAATAAACATGGAATCGTTCCCTGGTGGATCCAGGTCATGCTTTCACGACTTACAAAAGCCTTTGCTGAAAAAAATGGTCCAGCGATTTTGAAACTGTCTGCAGAAATTGGTCACTACATCGCAGATGCACATGTGCCACTCCACACTTCCAGCAATCACAATGGTCAGCATACCAACCAGCATGGCATCCATGGTTTTTGGGAAAGCCGTATTCCCGAATTATTATCTCCCTCCTGGGATTTTATCATTACCCGCGCGGAATACATAGATCGTCCATTTCAATTTACCTGGGACCGTGTGCTTGAAAGTGCTGCCGCATCGGATACAGTTTTAAAATTTGAAAAAATTCTTTCCGAGAAATTTCGCGAAGACAGGAAATATGCTTTTGAAGAAAGAAATGGAATTCTCACCCGCACGTATTCATCTGCATTCACAAAAGCATACGACCGTTCAATGCAGGGAATGGTTGAACGACGAATGCAACAATCCATTTATGCAGTCGCTTCATTCTGGTACACTGCATGGGTAAATGCAGGTCAACCGGACCTTAGTGCCATTGCTCACGTGGACTTCAATCAAAAAGAAAAGGAAGAATTTGAAAAGATGCGAAACATTTCAAGAGAGGATCATTAACACTCTAGCAGATTGCCACATTAGAAAAATTAATAAGTAGCTTTTCAATTTGCAAAACAATTAGGATGACAAACTGCCCCCTGCCAACTGCCCACTGCCTTTACAATAAATAGTCTTCCCATCGTACTTTTGCCAATTATTCTCTCAAATGATTAAATCACCACTTTTGATTCACAATTTCAACAGCGGCCCTTCGATTTTACCACGTATAGTGTTTGAAGAAGCATCCCGCGCTGTGATTGATTACAACGAAACGGGACTTTCAATACTTGAAATCGGCCATCGCACTCCCATTTTCCAGGTTGTGGTTGATGAAGCAGTTTCATTGCTAAAGGAGTTGATGCATCTTGATGATGAACATGAAGTGCTGTTCCTGCATGGTGGCGCTTCGACTCAATTCATGCAGGTGCCGATGAACCTTCTTGATGAAAAAAAGACTGCGGCGTATACAGATACCGGCGTTTGGGCAACAAAAGCAATTAAGGAAGCAAAACTTTTTGGAAATGTAAATGTGGTTTGCAGTTCGCGTGAAGAGGGTTACAAACATTTACCCAAAAACTTTTCTGTACCCCATGATGTGAGTTACCTGCACATTACAACAAACAACACGATATACGGCACGCAGTGGCAGGACCTTGAGCCATTTTATCATTACAACGTTCCGCTAGTTGCCGATATGAGCAGTGATATTTTAAGTCGTGAAATTGATTTTAATAAATTCAGCCTCATTTATGCTGGTGCACAAAAAAATATTGGTGCTGCAGGTGTAAATGTTGTTGTGGTCAAAAAAAATATACTCGGAAAAGTATCACGTGCACTTCCGACTATGATGGATTACAGGAACCACATTGAGGCAGGATCACTTTTAAATACACCACCCGTATTTGCAATCTATGTTTGCCTGCTTACATTGAGATGGTTGAAAAATGAAGGAGGTGTTGCATCGATTGAAAAGATCAACAACAACAAGGCTGAACTGTTTTACAATACACTTGACAAATCACCCATTTTTAAAGGAACAGTAACACATGAAGACCGCAGCAATATGAATGCATGTTTTGTTGCCAATGATCCTGAAATTGAATCTGAATTTCTTGCTGCATGCAAGCAGGAAGGTTTTGTTGGACTGAAAGGCCATCGTTTATCAGGCGGATTCCGTGTTTCCATGTACAATGCACTGCCGATTGAAAGTGTGCAGGCGCTTACAGACTTCATGAATTATTTTGCTGAGAAAAAATCATAATCCACTATG
>CAZCKF010000405.1:0-3530 GCA_964499155.1 uncultured Chitinophagaceae bacterium | reverse complement strand
AATACACCGAAGATCTTTTTAAGCAGTATAAAAAACACCTGGGTGCAATGCGGTTTAAAGTGTTGATCGAGGGACAGAAGTTAGTTGTGCCCCATCGTGTGCAGGAATTACTCAACTTCAGCGATTTTTCATTGCTGACTCCTGTAGTGCCATTGTATAAAATAAGTCGGTTGATGAAAATGGATTGGTTGCTGAAGAATATTCTGCTTCCATCAGATTATAAGGATCAGATAGCGGAATTGGATGTGAAAAAATAGGAACAGTCGTCCCTAAATGGTAATTTTTTTATGCTCGAGAGAAATTTCACGCAACGACGCAAAGGCCTGCGGCCGCAAAGTGGCGACGTAATTGTAAAATCATTACTTAATAGAATAAGTTTTTAAACTCGCAGTGAGTTAACTTAACGTTCATGGCTTTACGTTGCGTCGTTGCGTGAAACCTTTTCGAATAAAACCCTTACAATTCATGAAAGATTGTTCGGGCTATTATTACTAGATCAATCCTCATCAACTGACTTCAACACCGGCAAATGAATATGAAACTTCATCGCAATAATCCTAACAAAAATCACAACGAGTGCTGCAATCAGCTCAGTTAAATTGATTGACAGACCAATAGTATAACACACCCAGTAAACAAATCCACCAGCCACACAGGCAAGCGCATAAATATCTTTTCGCAACAACAGCGGCACCTGGTTCAGCAAAACATCTCTTATCAATCCACCAAGACACCCGGTGATCGTTCCCATCACAATACACACCCAGAATGGAAATCCGGCTTCGTGACTTTTGCTGATACCGACAATGGTGAATAATCCCAGTCCGATGGCATCAAATAAAAACAAAGATTTTCCCGCTTTGAAGATCACGTTTTTAAAAAGCAGTGTTGCAAGTAGGGCAACACCAGTTACCAGGAAATATTTACCATCCTGCATCCAGAATGGAGTAACATCGAGCAGCAAATCCCTCGCTGTTCCGCCTCCGATCGCTGTCACAAGTCCAATGATATAAGCGCCAAACCAATCGATGTTTTTACCAGCAGCAAGTCGAATGCCACTGATGGCAAAGGCAAAAGTTCCGATAAGGTCCAGCAGGGTGGTAAAAAGATTATCCAAAGAGATTGGTTGAATAAGTGACAATATAATTTCTTTCCCGCTGAGTCCCGGGGTACGCAGCGTTACCTGGCACCTGCATTTGAAAGAATATTTTGAATTTCTGTAAATCCTTTTTTTTTAGCCCATGCCAATGGAGTTGCCCATGGAGCACCTGATTTATTTGGATCCGCACCATGTTTAAGTAAATAATTTACCATTTCAATCTGCCCCCACCTCGTGGCCATTCCGAGCGGTGTTGATTGATATTCATCGTCCACAGCATTTGGATCCGCGCCATAGTTGATGAGAAGTCCAGCTTTTGCAATATTTCCTTTTTGCGCCATGTCGTGAAGAAGTGTTACGCAATGCCAACTCATTGTATTTGGATTCATTCCTTTTTCCATCATGTACCCTGAACCTTCATTATGTTCGAAATAATAAAATTGACCCCATTTAAGAACAGATGGCACTGTAGCACCATAGTTCATTAGTAGATCAATCATTGGACGGTTGTTTGTTTTTGCAGCAAAAGTTAAAATTCCTTCACTCCAAAAAAATGTTTCATCTTTTGCCAATTCAGGATGCTCATTTAAAAGAGTTTCAGTTTTTCCCAGGTCTTCATCATAAACAGCTTTTTGGAAATTGTTTTCCAATTCGGATCTGCTATAGATTATTTCTCCATTGTCACCTTTGTATTTATGCAGGGAAGTGTCCGCAGCATAGTCGTTTAATAATTTTTCAATTTCAAAGTGGCCGCGGTCGTTGGCAAGGGTTTGCAAACTATCCTGGAAAGGATAAGTTCTATAGCTGGGATCATGCGCACCATTTGCCAATAAGAATTTCACTAACTCAGTATGTCCTTCCCTTACAGCAAAATAAATCGGTGGTGTATAATTATACTGGGCAAATAAAAGTTCAGGGCAATCCCTGCTTATTTTTTTTACCATTTCCAGATCTCCAATGTGACTTGCATTAAGCATGTCCCAAACCTTGATTGTTGTAGACATTACTCCATTGGATAATCGCACAGGCAGGTCTAACTTCAATTCCCTTGGTTGGATCATACTTCCTTGTTTTGAAAATAGCAGCTTGAGCAGCCTGGAGTCATTAGGGTTAACAATTCATCTCCTTTATTTTTCAATTCATTCATTTTTATCAATGAAACTTGCTTTCACAAAAATACTTTTGATTATGGCCAACAAATTTACTCCGGGACTGCATGTTTTGCTGCCTCTCGTATTTATATTAATCCTGGGTTCATGCAAAAAGGAAAACCCGGAAGAGCCAGTTCTGCCTCACCCGGAAATGGAATATTTTAACCTGGATAACAGGAATATCAAAGCTGGTGAACCTGGATTTTCCATTGATGTCAATCATGATGGTAGAAAGGATATCGCGTTCTCAACTTTATTGGTTGGAGATCCACTCAACCAGGTAGATAAATTGCAGTTCCTGGTATCCACCAATATTCAGGTAAACCTACCCGTGAATGGAAATGAAGAGATACCTGTTATAAACACTCATGAACGTATCGTGTTGGAAAACTTTGGCGGTTATCATTGGTTTGAACTAGCCTCCATTGTACTTGTCCAGAAGATAATTTCAAATATAGAACCGGTTGTTTGGCTGGGACCGTGGAAAAATGCTATGCATAAATTTGTTCCATTTCAGGTTGTCGACAACGGCAAACGTTATAATGGCTGGGTAGAAATTTCTGTGGATATAATTGGAGAAAAAATTATTCTTCACAAGGCAGCAATTAGTAAGGAAGCAAATCGGATTGTGAAAGCAGGCGAATAAGTTGATAACACAGATTTAAACAGATTGCACTGAAGTTTAAGGTAGATTGAAACTGTTTTACTATTCCGCAAATTACCGGTCTTACAAACAGTTATTTTTTTCACAATGAAATATTAAACTCAGGCTAACTAAACCTGGCTTAAAACTGCCAACATGCTGGTTAATTGCATTTCACGTTTTACCTTATATGCCGGATCCCAAAGTGATAATAGAGCAGGATTAAGTTGCCTGTTAATTGATGTCCTGGCAATCTCTTTAAAATCAGCATCAATATTACCCTCTAAATACAATTGTCCAAATGCAATGGCAACAATGGCAACATCAATGCCGGTCATAAATTGAATGGCTAATTCGTTTTCTGTTAAATAGGAAGTGAGATTATCGATGTTGGTCTCAGTAAAATCAAACAAGGGATAATCCCATTCCTGAATTTGAAGCAACAAATAATCCTTTGGATCATCATTTGCGTGTGAATCCCTCCAGTCTTTAAAGCCAGCATAAGCATCTGCACCATCATCACTACCAAAAGGAGCGGTTTCTTCGATTGGACTCCAATAGAACTCTTCATTCATCAATCGTTTTGCATTGGGATGTACTTTATCAAAGGTGGGTAAATAGTCCGACATAGATTAAT
>CAZCKF010000404.1:0-3553 GCA_964499155.1 uncultured Chitinophagaceae bacterium | reverse complement strand
TGAATTCATTGGCAAGTTCGATGTATGAATTTACATCCGCTGTTGCAAGTGATTTCATTTTCCCTGTTTCTGCTGTGATGAATGAAATCAATTCTTCATCCGTCTGTTGCGCAGGATTAGGTTTGAATGAAATGTTTGCAGGAATTGTTGCGTTTTTTTTGTGATCCGGCTCAGGTATGGCCATTCCTTCAAAATGAAATACTCCGATGCCGGCAAGCGCCAGCCTGTTATTGGAGAATAGGAAGCGGGATAGCAATGGTGCTAGTTTCAAGGTATTTGGATTTGTCACAATATAAACGTTTCATTTGGCGGTTGCAATACCCCTGTCGGCCTAACTTTGCCTCATGCTTTCTCCAGAAGACCGTGCATTTATTAAATGGTGGGAAGACAACCGTGACAGGCGAAAAAAGACGGTCAACCAACTTTCAATCGGTTTACCAGCAGGTGCTGCCTTTGCGATTCCCATGTTTTTAAGCTGGTTTTCGGGCTGGAACAAGCGGGCCGATGCTGTGATCCAGTCAAATTCTTCATTGATTCTCATTATAATAGTGGCCATTCTCCTCATCATTGTATTTATTTCTGTATTTACTGTCCGGCACAAATGGGACCAGCATGAACAACATTACAGGGAACTCATGGCACAGGAAAAAACGACAGTAGAATGATAAAAGCAGCATTCAGGGGAGGTCAGGAGTCTTTATCTTGCAAGCTTATCCTTTGATTATGAAATTGAAAAGTATCCTTTCTGCCCTTTTAATGATGGTTTTATTTTCTGGATGTCTTAAGTCAGACCCTGGTCCGGATCCATGTGCCTATGACCCCTGTGCCTATAAGGTATCTAACCCGGAACAATTAATGGTGGAAGACTATCTATCAAACAATGGCATTACAGGAGCTGTAAAACATTGCAGCGGAATGTACTATAAAATCGATGCAGTTGGAAGTGGTACCCAGGCTGAGGTTTGTTCTACGATTGGCGTACGTTATAAAGGCAAGCTTGCGAATGGAAATGTTTTTGACGAAACTACAAATCCTGTCCTGCTTAACCTTCGTCAATTAATTGCTGGCGCAATACTGTGCCTCTTATCCGCGCGGGTGGACGTATCACCTTATATATTCCACCAACCCTGGGATATGGTTACCAGGATGTTCGCGATAGCCAGGGCAATTTGATTGTGCCAAGCGGATCATTGACAATTTTTGAGATTGATCTGACCTCGGTTCAATAGTACGTTTTATTTCTTTGGATTTCCATGTGAGTGAAAAAGCTCGTTAGAAGAATCTTGAAATCTAGAAATCTTAAAATCTAGAAATTTCTTTTTCTTTCAGCATCCTTACAACAAGTTTGTCAATTGGAAGCGTAACGCACGATTCATCAAAATCCTGCCAGTCAATAAACCTGAAAGTTTCTGTTTCTCCGGTCTCTTCATACATTTTTAATTGCACATCATCAAAATCGAAGGACCTGGTTCGAAGTGGTGCTTTGATTTCTTCCAGTGCTTTGACAAAATAATAGACAGCGATGATCTGATGACCAGAAATAAATGCAGACTCCTGGAAAAAATCGGTAGTATAAATATGATCGAGGACTTCGACTTTTAAATTCATTTCTTCGATGAACTCCCGGCGAAGTCCATCCCTTAATCCTTCTCCAAATTCGAGTCCGCCACCAGGAAATTTGGTGTAGTACCCTCCCCTGATATATTCATCGCTTACAAGTACCTGCCTGTTTTCGTTGATGAGAATTCCATAAACACGGATGTTGAAATGCATTCGGGTTAGTCCAGTTTAAATGTTCCTTCGAAAACAAATTCTGCTGGGCCGCACAACCAGATATTTTCATAACGATTTTCATTTATCCTGTCGAATTCAACACTGAGATTTCCCCCAAGTGTTTTTATGTCGATTTGGTTAAATCCATTTTCGTTGTGATAGGAAACAAGCGCTGCAGCTGTAACGCCGGTACCACATGAAAAAGTTTCGTTTTCAACACCTCTCTCGTATGTACGTACAAGAATATGATGATCGTCTTCCTGCCGCTCTACAAAATTTACGTTGATCCCCTTGTCTGCAAACTCCTTACTGTACCTGATGTCCTGGCCTTTTTTTAAAACATCATAGGCCATGATATCAGAAACAAATTTCACGTAATGCGGTGAGCCTGTATCAAGAATGAAATCCCCATGGTAGTTGCGTATTTCTGTTACATCCTGCATCTTCAATGAAATGGTGCCATCGGTATCAATTTCTGCCTCATGCTCGCCATCCGCTGCTAAAAATTTATACATGTTTTTATGAATGCCAAGTGAATAGGCAAACTTCACCATGCATCGACCTCCATTTCCACACATACTGCTCTCCCTTCCATCTGCATTGTAATAACGCATTTCAAAATCATAACCCGGTTTTTCATTCAGCATCATCAGTCCATCAGCGCCAATGCCAAATCGCCTGTCGCAGACGTTCATTACTTCATGACGTTTCAATTCAGAAAAATCTCCCTTACGATTATCAAGGATAATGAAGTCATTTCCTGTACCCTGGTATTTAAAAAAATTCAATTCCATTCTGTAAAATTAAGTCGCGGCTAAAACACCAATTGTATGCCTGATTAATTTATCAATTGCTGCTGCCGGGTTGGTAGAGAATTTCCCCATTACACGATTAGCTACAATTACACTGAGCGAAAGACAATGGTGATTCAACAATTTGCCCAGTCCATAAATACCGGCCGTCTCCATTTCGAAATTCAAGATCCTGTGTTGACCGAAACGAAATTGACCAATACGATTGATCAGATCCGGATTTTTTATTCCGAGTCGCAGCACCCTGCCCTGGGGACCATAAAATCCGGGACATGTTACCGTTATTCCCTGGTGAAAACCCTGTACAAAATGTTTCATCAGTGAAGGACTTCCTCCGCTGATATATGGATACGCTGCCTGGCCGTGCAATTGTGTTTGGGTAACAAAAGAATGCAGCAATTGCTTTTCTTCATCATTCTGGTCAAGCCTATAGTAGTTCAATAAATTATCAATCCCCAAACCATGGGTAGATGCAACAAAACTATCAACCCCAACATCCGGCTGCAATCCTCCTGCTGTACCCACACGAATAATGCGCAATGTTGTGAGATTTTGTTTGATCGAACGAGTTGAGAAATCAATATTTACAAGGGCATCAAGTTCATTCAGAACAATGTCAATATTATCTGTCCCCATACCTGTTGAAATCACTGAGATCCTTTTTTTTCCAACATATCCTGTATGCGTAACGCATTCACGATGCTGGGCTTTTAATTCGATCGAATCAAAATGCTGACTGACTTCCTTTACACGATCGGGATCGCCGACGGTAATGATGTCATGTGCTATTTCTTCAGGCCTTAAGTTGAGGTGGTAAATTGCGCCGTCATTATTGATGATCAGTTCGGACTCGGCGATTCGGTTCATGAAGTGAAAGTAACCCGAAAATTAAAAAGAGGTACCGAGCAGATTCGAACTGCTGTAAAAGGTTTTGCAGACCTCTGCCTAGCCACTCGGCCACGGTACCA
>CAZCKF010000403.1:0-3553 GCA_964499155.1 uncultured Chitinophagaceae bacterium | reverse complement strand
GTTCGCTGGTACAACCTTCGTTTACACCATGCCTTTTTCCACACGTGAAGCACTTGTTGAGTATACAGTTTTTTCAAAGAATTTATTGCAGCAAAACGAATACGATAACGGGCTGGATACATATCTGAAAACTGTTTTGCGGATTCATAATTATGAGATCAGCGAAACTGAATTCGGTGTAATACCTATGACCACCCGGCAGTTTGAAAAAGGAGAAGGCAAGGTTGTTAACATTGGAACCGCCGGCGGCCAAACCAAGCCATCAAGTGGTTATACATTTAATTTTATCCAAAAACACAGTGATTTTATTTTAAATGCACTTATAAATGGAACTGATCCTCGCGGCTATGAAAACAATATCCGTTTTAGTTTTTATGATCATACGCTGCTGAACATTCTTTACAATGAAAAGCTGATGGGTAAAAAAATCTTTTCTGATTTGTTCAGGAAGAATGATGTGACCAAGGTTCTGAAATTCCTGGATAATGATACCACAGTTACTGAAGAACTGTCAATCATTTCAACCTTGCCAACAGGTCCTTTTTTAAAAGCTGGGTTGCAGGAGTTATTCAAATAAAAAACCGCTGTAAAATACAGCGGCGGTAGATGAAAAATGCTGGCTTATATGCTAACCTGGTCTATCCAGAATGAGATTAATTATTGAGACTTATGCTATTGAGTATATTAATAATGCTTTCGAAGAAAACTGCTGCTCATCTATCCGTGTAATCTTAGCTTAATCATCAAAATCCGTGTTTTTTTATTAGGCATGGTAAATGGAACGAGTTTAGTTTTCGTTATAAATTTCCATGAACAGGTAAGGATTGATTGAATGTTCCTTATCTCTCTCTTCAGGTTGTTCACCCAATTCAAGTTCAATAAATTCATCGGCCTCAGTTACCTGCCAGATAAATAATTTTTTGTTGTGTGTAGTGAGCTGACAGATCTCCGGTAACAAATCATTCAGCAATCCATTCCAGAATGCTTCCTGCAATTGTTCGTTATCAGAAATGTTATCATCAGAAATATCCTCACGTGTTTTATTGTATTTACGTGATGCGAAACTGGTACCAATCGGTATCAGAATTTCTTGTTGAGTAGATTTTTGTGTCATGTGTCAACCTCTCCTATATATTAGATTCCACACGGGATTAAAAGTCACAGGGAGGTTATTGAAAGTTGTGTTAAATAGGAGGAGCTTTAAGCTTTATGCTATAAGCTGTAAGCTTTAACCGTAAATACGATGCCTCGCTCCAGCTAAACTTCCTCTTTCCAACAATTTCAATTCTGCTAATTAATCGATTATGAATTAGTTGAAAATCCCATGCATGTTTTTTAAAAAAGCGACCCCAACTGGCACGATTTTCCGTTATATCGGGCAAAACACCGCATGAAAACAAGAATTTATCTGGCAGCATTTTTTGCTATGGCCGTTGCTATCCTCGCATGTTCTAAAGAAAATTCAACAACAAACCTCCGGGTAAGAATGACCGATGCGCCAGCCGCATGGGAAGAAGTAAATGTTGACCTGGAAGAGATCCGTGTAAAAATGGCAAATGATTCTACAAGCTGGATTACGCTGCAGACAAATGCAGGTATTTACAATTTGCTTGATCTGCAAAATGGCGTTGATACTTTGATCGCACAGGGAGATATTCCATCAGGTCGTGTGAAAGAAATTCGTTTGATCCTGGCTGACAGCAATTCAATTAAAGTAAATGGCCAGCTTTATGATCTGACAATTCCAAGTGGCGCAGAATCTGGTTTGAAAATCAAGATTGACAAAGATCTTGATGAAGAAATTGAAACATTGCTGATCGATTTTGATGCAGCACTTTCAATCAAAGAACAAAACGGCAGTTACAAATTAATGCCCGTTATCAAACTTAAATAGCATCCTCGTCCAATACGTAAGGGCCACCTCGAAAGGGTGGCTTCTTCGTTTGAAAGAGCTGTTAGCTTTTTACTTTTGGTACATTAAAGCGGATATTTTCAGGTTTTTCGAAAATGATTATTTAAAGTTTCCAACAGCCAACAACCAATAGCCAATAGCTTTCTTTTTCCTATTTTAGGCCAAACTCCCTACAAATGGCCACGGCACGAATCCAGAAAAAACCCGGCTTCTTTCTGCTCTTTCCATGGAGCTTGTTTTCCATCATTCTTATTCTTGTTTTAAATACGCTGCTTGCTGATTGGTTTGGGAAAAATTGGAGCTGGATGTCCTTGCTGCTTATAATACCTCCGGCAGTATTTGAAAATTTTAAAGTTGGCTACTCCACAATTCAGGTAATGTTCCTGAAAATGTTTTATGCACTTCTTTCATTCATGCTTGTTGGCTTTGCATTTGGAATTTCAGGTGCAGGATGGTATTATGAAAGATTCCAGGACTATGCTGGTATTCCGAGGATAGATATTCCATGGTATGTGTTATTGTCACTAATTATAATTCTTATCATAGAAGTGGCTCATATTTTCAGTATGCTGAAAGCTGTAAGGAGAGAGTTTATGCAATTCGACGAAGGATAGATCAATTTTTTATTTTGGATTTTGGATTTTTTCGAAGACCGTATGGATTCACAAATTTGTTTACAGATATCGAAGCCTTTCTGACTATTAAATTTATGGAACACCCAAGTTTTAAGCATGTGACGATGTTAGTTGAGGGAATTTCAATTAATGGCAACCTAGATTTTAATTGCCCTCCTGGACCTGCCTTTATGGGGATGAAAGCGTGGACAACTTCCGATGAAGAAGCAGCGGATATGATGCAAGTTATTGGTGAAGAACTAGGATTTAAGGTTACAGGAAATATACAGATCTACTACACTGATCCTGTGGATCCTCCACCTGAAAAAAATCCATATGGATATGATATTAATTTTACACCTTTTGAAAATGATTAGGATGGCTTAATACATTACAGACTTTCTTAGAATTCTCCAACAGCCAAAAGCCAACAGCCAACAACCTATTTCGAACTCTGATTCACCGTCTCCCGCATAAACTCACTATCCCACGCATGATCATCACTATTGGGTGAAAACTGTTTATCATTCATGAGCAATTGTTCCTGTTGGGCAATTTGTTCACGCACGCTCGCAATGTATTCTTTCATGTTGTGTCGATAGCCGCCAAGTTTTAATAATGCTGCTTCATCATATTTTATAAAATTCTGACCTGCACGATATGCACTGTATGAACGGAACCCAAGTTTTTTCAGCGTATCAACCCCAAGCCTGATTGAAGTATCCACAGATTGGCGGTATACATGTTTTACTCCCTTGTCGAACATTTCGTAAGCGTCCATGCGGCTTTGTGAACGTATCATGAGATCAAGATGAGGGAAATGTTTTTGCAATGTGTCTATTAATCGATAATTCGTTTCTGGATCATCAATGGCAGAAATAAAAATTTTAGCTTCTGCAGCACCTGCAGATTCGAGCAGATCGGTCCTTGTTGCATCTCCGTAGTAGACCTTAAATCCCATTTTGCGTAAAAGATCTACGCGGTCAGGGTCATTATCGAGAATTGTAGCTTCCACTCCATTCGCACG
>CAZCKF010000402.1:0-3572 GCA_964499155.1 uncultured Chitinophagaceae bacterium | reverse complement strand
CCAGATTTTGAAAGCCAGATAATCTACGTTCCCGAAGACCAGGTTATGATCATATTTCTTATAAATAATGATACAAACCTGCGAAGAAGAATCACTTCGGAAATTAATAGGCTTCTTTAGAACCGGAACTATCTTCTGGCGATTTCAAGATTTCAAAATTTCAAGATTTCTTACTTCGAACATTCACTACAAAATGGTGATATGTTGAATTCGAAATTTTCAATTATACTTTCCTCTTAAGGTTTTCGTATAAAGACTTTATCAAAATAATCGTGTCTGTTCGAGCAAAAGAATCTTGAAATTTAGAAATTTTGAAATCTAGAAATTTTTAGAACGAAGAAAGCCACAACTTTCATTGTGGCTCCTTGCTATATACATGTTCCTAGTCCACTATTTTTTCATCTGTGGCAATTTCCTTTCCTCCTGGAAATCTTTCTCAGATTGATTTGCCTTTGTGTCGGGCACCATGCGCTCATTACCATCCTGGCTGTCGCTCATGGATTCATTTCGGCGTGCATTTGAAATTTCACTTTCCATATCAAGCCTGTTGTTGGATGGTTCTGTAAATTCATCCTGCTCTTTCCACTTGCGCTCTTCTTTGCGTTGTTCTGTTCTTTCCGGAGTATCGAGCTTTTTGTTTTTGTTATCGTGTGACATAGCTTATCATTTTAACTATTACTGAAAATATAGGGCCATAAAAAAGTAAATCTTTACGCTCCACGGTGCGCAGAACGTAAAGATTTATCTAAGTCAAGCAATCGATTAATAGCCACGGCTGGTATCGCGCTGGCTTCCGCCTTCGCTTCCACCTAAACCTTCTTCACCTTCTGAGCCAGACTGACGACCCTGTCCCTGATCCTGAGATCCTGAACCTGATTGTCCTTGCTGACCTTCCTGGCCTGAGCGCTGCTGTCCGCCTTGTCCAGATTGACCTGATTGGCTGCCACCAGTTTGCTGGCTCTGTCCACCCTGCTGTCCTTGCTGTCCACCTAAGCCCTGGTTGCCGCTTTCCCAGTCTTGTCCGCCACTGCGTTGTCCGCCCTGGCCTTGTTGTCCTGGATTCTGGCTTCCACCTTGACCCATGTTACCGGACCTGTTTTGATCCTGGCCCTGATTTTTTTGATTGTCTGCCATAATTGAAGGTTTTTAAAATGTCAAGTAATAGTTGATACTGGGTTGTATATAAAAACATTGTGCCCTGCATTTTTACGGCTCAGCATGCTGGTTTGTTTGAAAAATATTTATGCACACCACATAATGAAATATTCGTTTGTAGAACAATCGCAACACGATCACCATTTGCAAAATGAAAGCCCCGCAACCATTTGCATGAGCGGGGCTTCAAAAATTTTCCAGCTAATCGTTATTCATCAAAATCTTCTAAGGCTGCACTTCTTCTGCTGTCAGTATTTTCGCCAGTACTGCTTTCTCCCTGTTGAGTACCTGTGCGCTGATCACGTTCATTATTTTCGCGATCTCTTCTTTCATTTTGATCCTGGTTCCTGCCAGAGTTTACATTTTTGTTATCGAGGTTACGATCCCGGTTTCGCTTCTCTGCCATACAGTTGGTTTAGATGTGTGATGAAGTTATTTGACAGTGGAATTGCACAAGAATTATGCCCCGGAGAGCCAATAATTTCTAATTAGAAGATAATGTTGCGCTGCACGCTTCTCGCTTCACGCACTTGCTTCTAACCGGAGCATATAGGATAAATTACCTTGCGCGTGTAGCGTGAAGCAGAAGCTTGCAGCGAGAAACAAATAATGTGCACCACATAACCCCCCATCAAAATTGAAAATAAATAAACGAACTGCTGCTCTCCTGCGACAAAAACAACAACCCCAGCAAAACAAACCAAATGATTCCCACCATCCACCATTTCATTTTGTATGCAACATTCAATACACGGGTATTGCGCATCATCCAATGAAAGGCAACGAGGCATATGGTTAATCCGCCGATTTTGTACAGTTCAACGTTGGTGAGAATTTTAACACCATTATCTACTCCACCAAACATTGAAGAAAGCATTCTCCATGCAGTGGGAAAATCTTCTGCCCTAAAGAATACCCATGTGACATTCACTAGGAAAAATGTAAACAGTGCAATTAAAAACGGTGCGTATCTCCTGAAGCTTAAATAACCTGGTGCAGCAACACCCTGTGTTACCACTTCATTTTTCCTGGCAATCTCAAGTGGGACTAGTGCAGGTAATTTTTTTCTTTTCCAGAGATCGGTGATGAATTTTTCAACGCATAAATAAAATCCATGCAGTGCTCCCCACACCACGAATGTCCAGTTTGCACCATGCCATAACCCTCCGAGCAACATGGTGATCATCAGGTTGACATAGGTTCTGACTCTTCCCTTCCTGTTACCACCTATCTCGATATAGAGATAATCGCGCAACCAGGCGGAAAGTGTAACATGCCAGCGTTTCCAGAAATCTGAAAATCCGATGGCAGCGTATGGATAAATAAAGTTTTCGGGTAACACAAAACCCAGGCAGGATGCAACGCCAATCGCACAGGTTGAATAACCTGCAAAATCAAAAAAGATCTGTCATGAAAAAGCGAGAACTCCCATCCATGCATCAAGAGAATCAAGTGCTGCCTTCATTCCAAACACAGTGTTGGCACTGGTTGCAAGCATGCCATCTGCTAATACAACTTTCATAAACAGTCCAAGTGACAACAACAGCAATCCATTCATCATCTGCCGCTGATTTGCAACGCGAGGTGATTCAAATTGCGGAACAAGTTGTGGTGGTCGTACGATCGGCCCGGCAACAAGGTGCGGAAAGAATGTAACGAACAAAGAAAAGTCAAGCATCGATTTCACGGGCTTGCTTTTCTTTTTATACATATCAATTGTATAACACAGAGTAGTGAAAGTATAAAATGAAATACCTGCTGGTAAAATGATATTGGGTTTTGCAGGACTGTAGTCAATACCGATTGCATTAACGAGTGTTACAAAATTTTCAAGAAGGAATGTGCCGTATTTAAAAAAGCACAACATTCCCAGGTTGCCGATCAGGCTCAACACAAGGAGTAATTTTTTCTTAACAGGATTTTCCTGGTTGTACAGTGCACGGCCAACAAAAAAATCTACAACTGTTGACAGCCAGAGCAACAAAATGAATGGTGGATTCCATGCTGCATAAAAGATATAACTCGCGATAAGCAGGTTGATTTTTTTTGTCCTCCATGAGAAGGGAAGGTTGTGCAGTATGAGTATCAGAACAAAAAAGGCGATGAATGTAAATGAATTGAAAACCATGATGCAATTGTTTGGTGGTGATTAACGTGCGGCTACTGTTGGCTTGTTTGGAAATTTCCAGCCCTTTTCTTCCATGGCTGCAGCAAGATGCTGTGTGAAAATGATTGCATCCTGAGGCGTCAGGTGCGACCATTCGGGGCAAATGAATTTATTCATGCCGTCGTAATCCATGAAGTGAATTCCAGGTGCATCTACTTCCTTCAAAAGCCTGTCCCAATATTGCTCTCTGGGAAAACGTTTTTGTTCGCCCATCCAAAATGGTCCGCTAGATGGAGTGCGTACGAACATA
>CAZCKF010000401.1:2774-3590 GCA_964499155.1 uncultured Chitinophagaceae bacterium | reverse complement strand
GACAATTTCCGTGATATGCCCTCCAACAAAAAAACCGCCCCGGTTTTACGGAGCGGCACTTTATATTCTTTCTACTTCTGTCTTTTAACCTTTCTTGGGTTTGACTCTTATTTCTTTACTGGACCCTGGACCTGTATCCTGGATCTTACCCTTGCATTTCCTTCAACTTCTCCCGGATCTTCACCTCAATCTCATTCGCCAGTTCAGGATTATCATTGAGTAATCCGCGAACTGCATCGCGACCCTGGCCAAGCTTATCATTATTATAGCTGAACCAGCTACCGCTTTTCTGGACAATACCGAGCTCAACTCCCATATCCAGGATCTCACCCGTTTTAGATATTCCTTCTCCGAAAATGATATCGAATTCAGCATTTCTGAATGGAGGAGCTACTTTGTTTTTAACCACTTTCACTTTCACGCGGTTACCCACAGCATCTTCGCCGTCTTTAATCTGCGACATTCTGCGGATATCGAGACGGATCGATGCATAGAATTTCAAAGCATTTCCGCCCGTTGTTGTTTCAGGGTTGCCGAACATTACCCCGATCTTTTCACGCAACTGGTTGATGAAAATGCAAATCGTATTTGTCTTGCTGATCGTGGCTGTTAATTTTCTCAATGCCTGTGACATCAATCTTGCCTGCAGACCCATTTTGCTGTCACCCATCTCTCCTTCCAGTTCACCTTTTGGCACCAGGGCTGCAACAGAATCGATCACAACCACATCCAGTGCGCCTGAAAGAATCAGCCGGTCAGCAATTTCAAGGCCCTGTTCGCCATAGTCAGGTTGAGAAATCAAAAGATTATCGACAT
>CAZCKF010000401.1:0-2764 GCA_964499155.1 uncultured Chitinophagaceae bacterium | reverse complement strand
CACTCCCAGCTTTTGCGCATAAGCACTGTCAAATGCATGTTCCGCGTCAATGATCGCACACATTCCTCCTTTTTTCTGGGCTTCAGCAATTACATGGATCGCAATGGTTGTTTTACCAGAGCTTTCAGGTCCATAAATCTCAATGATCCTTCCCTTTGGTAATCCTCCAATTCCAAGTGCGGAATCCAGCCCGATTGATCCTGTTGAAACCACCTCCAATTCCAGGTCGGTTTTCTCATTCATCATCATCACGCTGCCCTTTCCAAAATCCTTATCGATCTTGTCCATCGTGAGTTTCAGGGCCTTCAGCTTTTCAGTATTAGACATGTTTAATTGTTTAGGTGGTTATTGAATGAATCAAAATTATAGGGCAGGAAGGGAAAGGTTATTAATAGTAATGCACATTTGATAACCAGAACCAAAGCTAAACAATTTAGTAATTAAAAGATAACTTTTTGAGCATTTTTTTGTGGGATTATTCTTACAAGAAGGTGAGGAAAACCTCATTGCTATTTAGGATTAAAGGATTAGTGATGGATTACAGGAAGCAATTTTAGATTTTTCTTACAGTTATCGAGAATATTTAGAATTTGAATGTGTTTAATTTCTTCTATTGAAGCAGGTTAATGGTTACAGTAGGTTGTAGGGAACTTATCCCATCAATATCTATCTGAAGAATGTTTGATCTATTGTGTAAAGCATCCACAGTTTTTCTTCTTTTTTTTCTCATTGCCAGACATTTAGAAGCGCCCTCCCGATAGCTATCGGGACCAAACTCCAAAATCCAAACTCCAAACTCCAAAATCAAAAGGCATATTTTAGTTTAAAGGCTCATAATTAACATCAAATTCTTCTCACTACCGAGCTTGCCCTGATTTGGTTTATTATATTTGCAGGCACTAAAAAACAAATAATGAAAAAGCTGCTTATCCTTACTGGTTGTTTATTTTTTATGATTGCTGCAAATGCGCAGGATGCGATTAAACCTGCTGAGACAGGAACTGTTTATGGAACTGTAACTGAAACAGGTGAAGCCATTAAAGTGGGTAAGCTCGAGAGCAGCATTAAGGACAATAAGTTTGAAGGGAAGATCATGGGCCAGGTGACAGAAGTTTGCCAGACAAAAGGTTGCTGGATCAAATTAAAAAAAGCTGATGGAACTGACCTGATGGTGAAAGCGAAAGACCATGGTTTTTACATGCCTGCTGATATTGTTGGTAAAATGGTTGTAGTGGAAGGAAGTGCTTCGGTGAAAGAAGTAAGTGAGAAAATGAGAAAACATTTTGCAGAAGATGCTGGAAAAAGCAAGGAAGAAATTGAAAAGATAAAAGGCACTTCGAAGGAAGTGATGTTTTCGGCGACTGGGGTGAAAGTGTTGTAAGTAGTTGTTAGTGTCTGAAGATTTAGTGAAAAGTGAATTGTGAAAAGTGAACCTTAATTCGAAGAGGCGTTATTGTTGGAGTGTTTAAAATGTATTGAGTGAAAAGTGAACTTTAGGTCGAAATAACTTTAAAAAGCGAACAGGCTGATTATTGAAGTGGTGAATGGGAACGTGAATATTCATAATGACAGCTCCTTTAGTGGAGATTTGACTTTTCACCTTTCACATTTCACACAAACGTAAGCCATCAACTAGTATAAGAGTTTTCATCACATGCACATGTTAGGATGGAGGGGCGAGAGCCCCTCTTTTTTATTTTGGATTTTTGAATTTGGATTTTGGATTTGGTTTACTGGTTTCGATGTTTGAATTATTTCGAGTCACTCTCCATAATCCCAAATAAGAAAAATCTGTTTTAGAACTTTAGTTTATTGATTCAATAAGATAAACCAACATCAAATTTAAGTAGCGTTTGCCCGTTGCCAATTGCCAGTTGCCCGTTTCGACATTGGCCTAATTGTAAAAAATAATCCTGTCGCCGCTAATTGATACTTATAGGGAAGAAATCATCCTCACTCCCATCCAGGACATAACCGCCACAACCAACCAGCCCGCTACCTGCATCCAAACAGGATGTTTATACCCCACGATTTTCTTTTTTAAAACAGTGATAAGAATGATTGCAAGTGCAAGAGGAAGAATAAGGCCATTAAATGCGCCTGCAATTACAAGCAGCCGAACAGGGTTTCCGAGAAATATGAAAACAATTGTTGAAACAATAATAAAAATCGACACAACGATTTTTTGATTTTTTTCAATCGCAGGAGATAGTGTTTTCCAGAATGAAACCGTAGTATAAGAACATCCGACAACCGATGTAATTGCTGCTGACCACATTACGATCCCGAAAAATCGGTAACCTAAATTTCCGGCAGCAGATTCAAACACTGATCCTGCAGGATTGGTTGCAGAAAGGATTACTCCATTCCAAACAACACCCAGTGCCGCAAGAAATAAAACATAACGCATTATCGAGGTAATAAGTATTCCGCTCACAGCGCTTCTGGTTACTGCAGGCATGGATTTCTCACCAACAATACCAGCATCAAGCAACCTGTGGGCACCAGAAAAAGATATATATCCTCCGACAGTTCCACCCACAATGGTTACGATCATTGTTACATCAATTCGTTCAGGAATAAAAGTGTGATGAATAGCAGATAACAGTGGAGGTGATGATGTGATGGCAATGTATAATGTAAGCAGGATCATAACGATCCCGAGATATTTCGCAAAATTGTCCAAATAGCGGCCAGCATCTTTTGACCAGAATAAAAAAATGGATAGGACACAACTGACCGCAGCGCCAATTTTCATATCCAG
>CAZCKF010000400.1:0-3601 GCA_964499155.1 uncultured Chitinophagaceae bacterium | reverse complement strand
TGGTAAGGACACCATGATTGTAAGTCTTTACAATCACCAGGTGCATTTGAATGAAGCGCATATGAATTCATTGAATGAATATGAAAGAGCACAGGTAAAGGATAGAATCATAAAATATTTCCAGCAACATCCCGGCATTGCACAGGTGTATGACATCAGCAATCCACCGCCTATGAATAAAAAAATGCAATCCATGTTTTCAAATGGTTATTTCAGAAACCGGATGGGAGATCTGCAGATCGTTCTAAAACCTGGATATATCGAAGGTGCTGGTACAGGAACCACACATGGTTCCTGGTATCCATACGATGCGCACATTCCGATTGTGTTTTATGGCTGGGGTGTTAAGCAGGGCAGATCTACACGCGAGGTTTATATGTCAGACATTGCTCCCACGATCGCCACGATGTTGAGAATTCAAATGCCGAACGGTTCTGTTGGAGATGTAATTACGGAATTAATCAAGTAATAGGGATTTCATAATGCATGAAGCATTTTGTTACTACTGACTATCTGTTGCTGGGAAAATCTTCAGGTTGCAATTTGTTACTGCTAGTTACAACTGATTCGAGTTTAAGCAACCTCCAACTTCCAACTATTACTTAGTTCCGGTGGTATCTGTCGTAACCGGCGGTGGTGAAACCATTTTTGGCTTTTTCTTTCGAAACAAATCTTTAAGTGCGTTGAAATCTTTGCGGTAAGCGAGACTTGCACCTGTACGTTTAACCTTTGTGCTGTTGCCAACATTGGAATTTCCGGTTAGAAAATCCAGGTTTTCGCGATAAAAGAAATTGGCACGAATACTACCACTTTGGTTGATCATCCATTCCATCGTTACATCCGGAAGATATTGAATGGTTTGTGCAATGGTGGATTGTAATGGAACATCAAGTGTGCTTCCAAAGCTGATCGTGAACCTGTCATTAAAAAAAGATTTTCCAACAGTCAGGTTGAAATTACTCTGGTTAATATCAAATCCGCCGGTAGCATCTGTATTGATCAAGTTCCTGTTGTATAGTGAACCACTGAAGTTTAGCGTAATGTCGTTGCGCTGAAGAATTTTAGATAACCATTGGTTGAGTTTTAAATTAACCTGGTCAAATAATAAACCTGAAATGGTATTGTATGCAAACTCGTTGAAGGTTCCACTTGTGAGTGATGTGTTTTCAATGGGTGCAAAACTGTTGAACACGATCAAATAGGTTACTTGCTTGTACAGTTCATTGAGGTTGCTTTGGATCTGCTGGATGTTGAATGCAAAGCTTGCATCATTATTGACTGCACTGTTTGGAAATTCAAACCTGAAATCAAATTTTGGCCTGAACAGGTTGCCGGTGAGTTTTGCAATTACATGAACATCCTCCCTGTTTCTGCTGATGTTGGAAGCAAGACCAGGTAAAGAAGATAGCGGCTGGAAACTTACCTGTTTGGCAACATAGGTTGCTTCAATATTCATCGTTGCTTCATACGGGTCGCCAGTCCATTCAATATAATTTTCTTCTCCGCTGTTAAGCACAAACGGTTTTTTGAACAACGACTGAAAAGTGTATTTGTATTCACCTGCCGTAAGATTATACCTGCCACGGATATAGAGTGGTTCATTTGTGCCTGAACTGATGAACAGATTTCCATTTCCTCTTCCCTTAATAATATCACCAGTCAGATCATCGAGAATGACCTCCATGTTTACCAGGGGATTTGCAGTGAGATTTACTTCGTATGTAATGTTTGATTCAGCAGCGGTGAAGTCATCTCCTGTCATTTCACGACCATACTTCCTTTCAACCAGGAAATCAGCACTGCCACTTTCACGAGTTGTAGAAGACGGAATGGTTATGTAACTGCTGTCTGTTTCAGAAGCGCGGACATTGATATCCATGAACATGTTGGACTGCGGGCCGGTGAGAGATAAGGAGCCTGTGCCTGTCGCTCGTCCATAAAATTGCTGAGTGTGAAATGCATTTGTATTTAATAGCTGTACAGGTTCATCATCCACGCGTGCGAAAATGTCGTAGAACATATTTCTGAATCCATCATGCTGGATGCTGCCACGCAATGTTGCGGTATTGTTTGTAATGGTATCTACCAATGTAATCTCTCCGAAATCTATCGCATCTTCCAGGAGTTCTATATCTGTGTCAAGGATTTTATAAAACACCTGGGTGAAATTAACTTTCAATCCTGCGTCACGCAATCTGCCTTTTCCGATGTAACGCATGTCTGCACCCTCGCCAACAATATCAAGTCGTCCTGTAACAAATCCCTGTAAGTCAGAAAACAATGTTCCTATGAAACGACTCAATATTTGAACCGGGTAATTGGTTGGTGCAATTGTGATGCGGTTGCGATGAATGTTTGCTGTGTCTTTCAGCATTATATCCAATTCCACATCGAGCCTTCTGTTTGGATCCAGTGTTTTGATTGGTCCTGTAATTTTTCTTGTTCGATTATCATAGGAAACTTGAGCAGTGATCGAACCAATGGAATCATTGTCAAGCAAAAGCTCATCCGCACGTATATCAGAAGTGATAAGCATTTTCTTCTGCGGGTCTTCCACATAAATACTTCCTGATGCCACACCTTCAACGCGGTTTTTAGTTAACAGGAAAGGAGAAAGATCACCCAGGTTTAAATTTTTTAATGCTATTTCGAGATCATTCCAATTACCGACTGGTGAAGGCACCGTGGCCAGTCTAATTTCCTGGACACCTTCTGATAACACTAATTCACCCTGCGCCACAGAATTTCTTCTGAATTCAAGTTCACCTCCCTGCTGAATTGTCCAAGTTTTATTATTGAGTACGAATGAAGAGCTGTCAAAGCGCAGTTTTACGCCGTCACTGAAAGTCTGTACCTGTGCAGCAAGACTTGCCTGGTTGATGGCCTGGTTTGCAGTGGTGGTAATGCTCACCTGTGAAACGTCATTCTTTGATTCAATACTAAATTTGGTTTCAGGTAAACGAATGCTGTCGCTGATCATTACATCACCAACATCACCTGTAATAACAAGCCTGTCCAAATTTCCATCACCCTTAATCAAAGCTTCGCTGAACTGGTATTGCTTATATCCGAACCTTGGCACATTTGCTTCTAGCGTTAACTGGTTGGTGAGCATATCAAGTCGTCCGCTGATCTCGCTGTTGCTAAATCCTGAAAGATCCGGGTGAACAAGCGAAATATATTCATCAACGTTTCTTGTAACGATATTGAAAGTAAAAGACTGGTTCCTGAGTGCATCTCTTGGTGCTGGAATGTATGCAGGATAATATTTGTTTAGAAACAATTTGAATGCCTGCGGCAGTGTGGCCACATTAAATTCTCCCCTGACGGTCGCGTCAAACTCATTGGTTCCTACCACCAATGTTTTTATTCCATCAATATACCTTGACGAAAGAGTGAGTGAATCAAAAGAAAGAGGTACTCCATTTCTCGTAATAGATGCTTCGCTGATGCGTGCATCACCCAGGAAGTTATCAATATTATCACCGGCAAAACGCACATTGAATTTCCCGTTGAATGCAATGTCATCTTTTGAAATATTCAATTCTCGCAGGTTAGCACGTTTGATGTCTGCAATCAAATCGAAAA
The DNA here is from genome assembly GCA_964499155.1 of uncultured Chitinophagaceae bacterium. Taxonomy (GTDB): domain Bacteria; phylum Bacteroidota; class Bacteroidia; order Chitinophagales; family Chitinophagaceae; genus CAZCKF01. Next base: position 13 of record CAZCKF010000400.1, on the reverse strand, counting down.
ATGGTTTATCCCT
>CAZCKF010000399.1:2959-3606 GCA_964499155.1 uncultured Chitinophagaceae bacterium | reverse complement strand
GTGCAACGATGAATAAACCTGTCAGCATTCCTGAAAATCCACCATAGTTTATCGCCATCACCATTCCGATTGCACCAACCACCGACAAAAACAAACCGTAGATAATGCTTTTTTTATAACCCCATCTGGCTACAAGATCAGAACCCCTGGATTGGCCAAAAAGGTAGAGGCCAAGTGCACCAAGGTAATAGGCCAGGTAAAATGCAAAATCGACCAACTGTGACTGGAACTGGTCAAGACCGAAATAATGTTTGCAAAAAGGAATAAAAACAGTGTTAGATGCAGCGAAGAATCCCCAGAAAAAAAAGACAGTAACAAGTGTGGCAAGTGCGCCCTGGTTGGTCGCAACCCGGTTTTGATCATTCATAGCAGCTGATTTGTTTAAGCAAGAAAATTAGGCAATTTGTTTTTGTTGCTGGAAAAATTTTAATCAAACAATAATGTTTACATAAATCCGAGTAACATGAATTACATAGCTTTATCAGCAATTCGCAATTTGTAATGGAGATCATACACGTCACTGCAGAATGTTATCCAGTTGCCAAAGCCGGTGGTTTGGGTGATGTGGTTGGCGCCCTACCAAAATATCAGACAGAGCTCGGTGAAATAGCTAAGGTGGTAATGCCCATGTACAGGACAAAGTTCCT
>CAZCKF010000399.1:0-2949 GCA_964499155.1 uncultured Chitinophagaceae bacterium | reverse complement strand
ATCAGTGGGAACTTGTGCATGAAGGTGGCCATCACCTTGGCTCGCATTGGTTTCATTACAGCGTTATACGAGAAAAGACCAACAAACTTGGATTTGATCTGTACCTGATAGATATCAATGGCTTGCTCGACCGTGAAAAAATATATGGATATGATGACGACACCGAACGGTTTATGGCATTTCAAATTGCTCTGTGCGACTGGCTCTCAAAATGGCAGCATAAACCAGGTGTTATCCATTGCCATGATCATCACACGGGATTGATTCCTTTTATGATCAAATATTGTTTCGCATTCAAACACCTCGCGGATATACCAACAGTATTTACCATTCACAATGCACAATACCAGGGCTGGATGGATTGGAGTAAAAATCATTATATCCCGCCGTACGACAATTGGAAATGGGGACTGCTTGACTGGAACCATATGATCAATCCTCTTGCTTCTGCAGTTCGTTGTGCCTGGAAGGTGACAACTGTCAGCCCAAGTTATCTTGATGAATTAAAATACATGGCGAATGGACTTGAAAGCCTGTTTGAATATGAAAAAGGAAAAAGTCATGGCATTTTGAATGGAATTGACTCACACGTTTGGGATCCAAGTACGGACAGCATGATCTACAAGAATTACAATAAAGAACTTGTTGAGGAAGGAAAAAGAAAAAACAAAAAGGAACTGGCAGGACAATTCAATCTAGATCCTGATAAACCTTTGATCGCTTTTATTGGAAGATTGGTTGGTGAAAAAGCCGCGGACCTGTTACCAGATGCAATTAAATCTTCAATTTATCAATATAATGGAAGCGCCAATTTTGTGGTGCTTGGTTCGGGTGAGCCAGATGTAGAAAATAAGCTTGATGGAATGAAGTCACAATTCAAAGGCTATTACAATTCTTACATTGGTTATAATGAACAGCTCAGCCATTTGTTGTATGCAGGTGCTGATTTTTTACTCATGCCCAGCAGGGTAGAGCCATGTGGCCTGAATCAGATGTATGCGCTCCGTTACGGAACAATCCCCATGGTGCGAAGTGTGGGTGGATTAAAGGATACGGTGACAGATTTTGGCGATCCAAATGGCTATGGGATCCGTTTTAATAACCCAACAGTTTGGGACATTACTCATTCTGTCGGTCGTGCTGTAGATTTATATTACAATCGTCCCGAGAAGTATAACTGGATGCGCAATCATATGATGCAACTGGATCATTCCTGGGACATGTCGGCGAAGCAGTATGTTGATCTTTACAAATCGCTGAAGTAATTTAAGATTGAATTTGACAATTTGAAGATTTGACGGAACAATCATTCTTGGATTGTAAAATTTGTTTTTCGAGATTCTTTCTCTTGCAATCTGTACGTTTTTAATCCTCTAATCCTTAACCAATCCTTTAATCCTGTAATCCTTAACCAATCCTTTAATCCTGTCACCCTTAACCAATCCTTTAAATCCTACTATGGGTAAAGATGTATTCGCAGTAATTCTCGGTGGTGGTGCAGGTTCAAGGCTGTATCCACTCACAGCGAGCAGGTCAAAACCTGCAGTTCCAATTGCTGGTAAATACCGCCTTGTTGACATCCCCATCTCCAATTGTTTGAATTCCGGCATTACGCGCATGTTTGTACTAACCCAGTACAATTCTGCATCACTCAACAGGCACATTAAGAACACATATCATTTCAGTGCATTCAGTTCTGCATTTGTCGACATACTTGCAGCAGAACAAACACCTGACAATCCAACCTGGTTCCAGGGTACTGCTGATGCTGTAAGACAGGGACTAAGACATATCGCTCCATTCAGCAGTGAATACATCCTGATTTTATCTGGTGACCAGTTGTACCAGATGGATTTTGAAAAAATGGTGGAAAGTCATGTGCAGAAAGGTGCTGATGTTACGATAGCAACCATACCTGTTTCAGGACGTGAGGCATCCGAATTTGGTATTTTAAAAACCAACAAAGAAGGATTTATCACTTCATTTATTGAAAAACCGAAAAAAGAAGTTCATGCAGAGTGGGTGAGTGATACCGGTGAAGAAATGAAGGCCAAGGGAAGAAATTTTCTGGGCTCAATGGGAATTTACATTTTCAACAGGCAGTTGTTGTTTGACATGCTTCAAACGGAATACAAAGAGTCGACAGATTTTGGGAAAGAGATTATTCCTGATTCAATTGGAAAATATAAAGTGAGTTCGTACCAATATGAAGGTTATTGGACAGATATCGGTAACATTTATTCATTCTTTGAAGCAAATCTTGGACTTACAGAAGATCTTCCTGAATTTAATTTGTTTGACAACAATCGAGCTATATATACCCGGGCCAGGATGCTTCCTCCAGCCAAGGTGAGTGGAACAACAATGCTGAAATCAGTGATTGCAGAAGGATCGATCATCAATGCATCGCGTGTTGAACACAGTGTAATCGGCATTCGCTCATGGATTGGACATGGATCAACAGTTGCCAATACATATATGATGGGTAACGATTATTTTGAAACGCTTGATGAAATCGCTCATTCGATCACGCATGGTTACCCGCAACTGGGAATTGGAAAAAATTCGTTCATCAGCAATGCAATCATCGACAAGAACTGCCGAATTGGAAATAATGTAAAGATCAATGGCGGTGCACACCTTGAAAATACAGACCACACACTGTATACGATCAAAGATGGAATTGTTGTTTTAAAGAAGGGAGCGGTGATACCTGATGGATTTACAATTTGATGTTCGAAGCGACTAAAAATTGAGTGAAATGTCAAATGTGAAAAGTCAAAGCCGCTTCGCAGTTGAATTGCCTCTTTGAAGGAGATTTCACTTTTCACCTTTCACTTTTCACAAATCAACGGGTGAAATGTCAAATGTGAAAAGTCAAGGTCGCTTCGCAGTGAATTGCCTCTTTGAAGGAGATTTCACTTTTCACCTTTCACTTTTCACAAATCA
>CAZCKF010000398.1:0-3611 GCA_964499155.1 uncultured Chitinophagaceae bacterium | reverse complement strand
CGCATTGCCCATGGCCACTGAAGTTGTGTATGCAGAAGACCTTCTCAAATTACAGTCACACGAAAATGTAATGGCGGTTTTTGGTGATCAGAATGTGAAAGAAGATACTTTCTGGTTCAGCGAAAAAGAGTTCGTGAAATGTTCAGTATTATACCCTAACTCCAATGCACAAGCGATTTTCATTTGGGAAGATGAATTGAACATGAGAAACTGTTCATACATAGTTATTGGGGGCAGCTTACGGGAAGGCTCAGCCGAAACTGCATTCAAAGGAACAGAAATAAACAAATGGCGTTCGAGCCAGGGGCCATACCTCGGAATGTCATTGAGCGAGATCGTGAATTTAAATAACCAGCATCTTGATGTTTACGGATGGGAAACAGAATTTCCCGGCTATGTAACTACAAAAAATAAGGGAGATCTTTTATTGAGCCGTTTGGGCCTGCAATTCAATTGTCTTGATTGTAAAGAAGACAAATACTATTCTAAAACGGATGTGATTAACAGCAGCAGACTTTTATCCGACAGAAGCCGTGTGTTTATTCAAAAAATGATCATTCTTCCTGAACAAATCAGTACGGCGAAAAATTAGACTGCATCGTAAAATTCCCTCGGATTTTTCCTATTTATTGAAAATTTTAAAGCGGGCACATGCATTGAATCAAGTTCATTCATGGTTTCGTGGATCCGTTTTAGTATGAATTCTTGATTCGTGTTAAACAAAAGAAAAATACCACTAAAATACCACCGTAAAAACTACCATATTCAAATAAAGAAAGGTAATTTTTCCGTCCCAAACCTTGTTTATGAGAAAGATTTTGATGCTGGCGGCACTGGCCGTTACCCTGTCAACAACTGCTTTTTCCCAATCCCCACAATATGCTGTTGTAAGACCAGATGGTACCACTTTTATTTGTCCAACGTGGGATTCTGCACACAGTAAAGCTGTAGATGGTGATAACATTTATCTGCCAGCTGTTATAATCAATGCAAATATTCAGATCAATAAGCGCTTGAATATTTTCGGAGCAGGACATCATCCTGATTCATCACTTGCAATTGGTAAAACAATCGTCACTGGAATTGTGAATATTGATTCCAATGCAAAAGGTGGACACATTGAAGGTGTACAGGCCTTACAATTTTATATTCCTTATCGCAATAAACAATTCAATAATTATACGATCAGGCGTTGTCGTGCAAATGATATTACATGGGAATATGGTGGAGTAATTCCTACTGACAGCCTGCCGCAGAATATGAACATTACGGAAAACGTACTGAATTATATTGTTGCTTACGGCGCAAAAAATAATTTGATTTCGAAAAATGTTTTTAAAGGACTTGATGTTTCATCATCTGTTAACCTTTTTGTTTTTCAGAATACAACTTTCGAAAACAATGTCTTCCTCAGCGCAGGGCAAAACTACATTTACGGTGAAAATTGCACATTCAGAAACAATGTGTTTGGTTCTGGAAATATTTTGTTCCCTGGTTTCTGTATGAACACATTTACAAATAACCTGCGTGTGGGTACTGGTACATTTGCTACTGCAGGCAGTTGCGGTTCAAATACAATTACTGAATCCGGTACAGTGAATGCAGCATCACTCGGTGATGTGTTTGTAAATTATGTAGCCGGTACAGGATTTCCTTACACAGATAATTACAGGATGAAAGTTGGTTCTCCCGGTATCAATGCAGGTTCAGATGGAACTGATGTTGGTATTTACGGAACTGCAAATCCTGCAAGTGCTGGTTGGGTTCCTGGCAATCCACATATTTACTTTAAAGAAGTGGCTCCACAAAGCGATGCTTCAGGAAATCTGAATATCAAATTCAGGGTTAGGGCAAATAATTAAAACGAGGAACAGGTTTCATGAAGAAAATTGTCCTTGGCTTAGCCATTTTAATAAGTGTGTCTGTTCATGCACAGCAACTAACAGCATACCGCTATTGGTTTGATAACGGTTTTGCCAGTGCAACAACAGTGAATGCAATACCTGCAACAAATTTATCCATTGATGAAATGATTGCGGTGAATTCACTTTCAAATGGACTTCATTCCTTTTACATACATTTCAAGGATAACACAAATAAATGGAGCGCTGTTTCTTCATCACATTTTTTCAAAGCAAGGATACCTACTCCCGGAACATCAAAATATCAATACTGGTTTGATCGTGGTTTTGGAACTGCAGTAACAACTAATATTACATCAGCGTCCAATCATGAAATCATTCAGTCTATAAATGTTAATGCATTGTCTGATGGCCTTCATCTTTTCAACATCAGGTTTAATCCGGATGGTACTGATTGGGGACAGGTAAATTCAACACTATTTTACAAGATTCCTGTTATTGCTGCTGGTGTGGCAAAATATCAATACTGGTTTGACAATCGTCCCCAGGATTCAGTAACGGTAGCAATTACCCCGACCAATGATTTCAATCTGATTACTAACATACCTGCGTCCACTCTATCTAATGGTTTGCATACATTCCATATCCGTTTCAAACCAAATGGAAAAGAATGGAGTTCAGTCAGCTCAAGTTCTTTTTACAAAGCGCCTGTCAACATCACTGGCATTTCAAAATATCAGTACTGGTTTAACAGGAGTGCACAGGATTCAGTCACTGTAAATATTTCACCGGTGTCTGATTTCAATCTTGTGTCAGATATTAATACGAATTCATTGCCGGCAGGTTTACATTCATTCCATATTCGCTTCAAACCGGATGGAAAGGAATGGAGTGTGATAGAAAGTGATTTCTTCTACAAATCACCATTCAATATTGTAAGCAACAACAGCATACAGGTAGTACGATACTGGTTTAATGACGAATCAGAAAACAAAGTGGATGTTGTTGTACCTGATTTCAATGGAGAAATTGAGAGATTGATAGATGTTAAACCTGTTCTTCCTGGCCGACATCAATTAAATTATCAATTGCGTGATAAACGTGGAATTTGGAGTTCGGTCGTGTCAGACTCATTTACAAGAGTTCCGCTGAGCACAATCGTTTCAACGGGTTGCGTTGGAACCAATCGAACATTCCCGAGCAATGTAACAGCAGCAGCTTACCAATGGCAGGTGGATACCGGAACTGGTTTTTACAACATTGCAAATGATGCAGTGTACAGCGGTACAAACACGCACACGCTTACATTAACATCACCGCCAACAATTCTTAACGGAAACAACTATCGTGTTCTCGGGATCAATGGCACCGACACCACATTCAGTGCTACATTTGAAATGAGGATCACCAATACATGGGTTGGAAATTCAAATTCAAATTGGTTGACGGCATCCAACTGGAGTTGCAATATAGTTCCTGATGAAAATACAGACGTGATCATTAATCCTGGAACTGTTGCTAATCCGGTATTAACTATCAATGCCACGGTAAGATCAGTTGTATTGAACAATGGCGCAGACTTGCAAGTAAATGATGGGTTTATACTTACCTTGAAAAGAAAGGGTGCCCAATAAGATACGTCGTCACGGTGCCATGTGTTCGTTCCAAAATTATCGATTTTCTTAAAATCCTTTTGCGGAAAGAATTAAATTCAGAAAATCATTCTTCATAATGAGGTTTATTCTTACA
>CAZCKF010000397.1:0-3627 GCA_964499155.1 uncultured Chitinophagaceae bacterium | reverse complement strand
TCTGGCCGGATTATCCGTCACAGGAGGATTTTATGTTTAATGAGGATGAATATTAAGAGATAGCTATAAGCTATAAGCTTTAAGCTTTAAGCTTTAAGCTGTAAGCTGACACAATAAGTAGGTATGAGAAAAATAAGTGAGTCGCTGGTTAGCGGCTCTTATTTTTTAAAGGTGAATTTGAAATATAGCAGGACCAGTGCGAGTAACAGTATTACGCTGTTGGCGATGATGACTGGAAGAAGGTTAAGATAGATCCCATACACCAACCAAACGATAACACTTGTCAATACAATCAGCAGCATCCATATGCTAAGGTCTGCAACGGATTTCGATTGCCACGCTTTAATAACCTGCGGAATAAATGTGATGGCTGATAAAAAAGCGCCGAAAAGACCGACGTATTCAATCCAAGGCATAGATCAATTTTTGATTTTTGATTTTGGATTTTAGATTTACTTTCAGGTTCCGAAAATTTCCTCATTCAGTTACTTTAAAAAAAGGTTCAAGTAACAAGGGCAGGTCACCTTTAAACTTTTACACTTTTTACATCCCTTAAATCTCGAATCTTGATTCTTATCCCGCTTATTTTTCCATTTGCTCAATCACTCCCTGAGTAACACCCGTAAAACTGAAACCTCCATCATGAAATAAATTTTGCATGGTAACCATACGTGTGAGATCACTGAACAGTGTGACGCAATAATTTGCACAGTCTTCACCGGAAGCATTTCCGAGGGGACTCATTTTTTCTGCATAATTCATAAATCCATCAAAACCTTTTACACCACTTCCTGCTGTTGTGCGTGTTGGGGATTGTGAAACTGTATTTACGCGGACTTTTTTCCTTACACCATATTGGTAACCAAAACTCCTGGTTACACTTTCCAGCAGTGCTTTTGCATCTGCCATTTCATTATAATCCGGGAATACACGTTGCGCAGCGATGTATGTTAATGCAACAACACTTCCCCATTCATTCAATGCATCCATATCCCATGCGGTTCTTAAAACACGATGCAGACTCATGGCAGAGATATCAAGTGTTTTTTGATTCCATTCATAATTGAGTTCTGTATATCCTTTTCCTTTTCTCACATTAAGACTCATACCTATTGAGTGTAGTACAAAATCAATCCCACCACCGAAATGTTTCATGGATTCTTCAAACAATTTTTTCAAATCATCCATGTTTGTAACATCCGCGCCGATAACTGGTGCATTGCCGCATGTTTCTGCAAGCTTATTTATTTCTCCCATCCTCAATGCAACAGGTGCATTTGACAAAACGATCTGCGCGCCTTCGGCATGGCACTTCAATGCAGTTTTCCATGCAATAGATTTTTCATCAAGTGCGCCGAAAATAATTCCCTTCTTTCCTTTGAGCAATTGGTTTGACATGTAATGTTTTTTAATTCATCAAATCATTCATGATCTGCATTCCGAGATACCGTCCGATTTTTGAAGCATTGATCATCACTTTCTGCAACAATAATGGTTGCTTTTTCAGCAATGCCATACCGAGCGGTGTTTTATAAAATTCGATCAGTCCTTCGATTTCTGCGGGCGTAAAAATCTCGCGGTAATTACGGATATACAATCTCTCCAGCCAAAGTGCAGCACGGCCGGTTGTCATCTCTTCCATAAATTTTCTTTTGAATGGACCACTCACCGTGGTGTCCATATCCTTCAAATTTTCAGTCAGAGACGCTTCTGCCATTTCAATATCTGTTTTTGCCGCACCAATTACATTCAGCAAATAGCGGATCCTTGCAGTAAAATTATCTTCCACAACAGCAGTCGTGTCAAAATCGACTTCCATTTCAGGCAATACCATTTCATCCTCAGGTTCATCCACATCTTTAATTCCTTCAATCAATTCCGGTGGTGGTGGCGGGGGAGGCTTGACTTCTTCTTTCTTTTCAGTTGTCTTCGTTTTTTTCTGCGCATCAGCAGGCACACTTACACATGCCAGCATTACCAGCAATGCAATACTTAATTTTAAATGTTTCATTATGCGGCTAAAGTACATGATAATTGGAAAGGGAATAAATGCAGGTGGGCCTTTCCTTTTTACTTATTTTTTTCACTTATTTCTTTTCATTTTATCCCTTCACTTGAATCTTGAATCTTGTTTCTTGAATCTTGAATCTTCCGCTAATTCATCACCATCTCCCTCGCATTTTCCAATGCGGCTGCAGTTGGCTTTTCACCACTGAGCATTCGGGCAATTGCAGTAATTCTTTCATCCTGGTCCAATTGGCGGACACCTGTATAAACAGATTGACCTTTAATTTCTTTATATACAAAAAGGTGTGTATCTGCCCTGCCTGCTATTTGCGGCTGATGCGTAATACAGATCACCTGTCGCTTTTGTGAAAGTTCTTTCATGATCACTCCAACCTGTCTTGCAGCTTCTCCTGAAATTCCTGTATCGATTTCATCAAAGATCAAAGTAGGCAGATCTATTGATTCAGCAACCAATGATTTTATGCAGAGCATTAAGCGACTGAGTTCACCCCCGCTTGCAATTTTTCTCAATGCTTGAAAATTTCCACTTCGATTTGCATCAAACAAAAATTCAATTTTATCAACCCCTGAAGCATGCAATCGCACATCCTCCACATTTACTTTTAATCGTGCATTGGGCATGCCGACCTGTGAAAGCATTGCATTGACACGGTTTTCAAACAACGGAATTGTTTTTTTTCTTTGCGCAGAAAGATCTGTTGCCAGTTTCATTGCTTCATTGTAAATCAATTCTGCTTCTGAGGATACCGAATTGATCTCATCGTCAATGTTCATTACGCGCTGCAATTGCTCTTCAAAATTTTGTTGCAACCCAATTAATTCATTGGTGTTTTGCACACCATGCTTTTTTATCAGCCTGTAACCAATTGCCAGACGGTTATTGATCTCTTCAATCCTTGCAGGATCGTAATGTATCTTTTGCATTATGTGCTCCAGGTCTGTAGCTATATCATGAACTTCAACCTGTGCTGCCATCATTCTTTCCGCCAGCAGTTTCAGGTCAGCATGATAATTCTCCAATTGACCAAGCTGACCTGCCATTGATTTGAGTTGCTGTGAAATGGGTGAGTCAGATTCTTCAAGTGCGTAAACAGTTTTTGAAATGACTGATTGAATGTTTTCTGCATGATTTAATAATTGCAGCTCCCCGGAAATGTCTTCAAGCTCATTTTCGCGAAAACCTGCTTCGATCAATTCATTTAATTGGAATGAGATGAAATCTTTTTCCTTTGCAGACTGCTGTGCAGTTGCGCGAAGCATTTCAAGTCTGGTTATGGCGTCCTTCCATTCCCGGTATTTTTTTTCTACGTTGTTTCCAAGTTTCAATGTACCAGCCATTGCATCCACCACCTGTCTTTGAAACACAGAATCTTCCAGAGCGATCGTATCAAATTGCTGGTGAAGGTCCACCAGTTGAGTGGCCACCTGCTGAAGTTGTGTAAGGTTAGCAGGCGTATCATTAATAAAGGCTCTTGATTTTCCATTGGGTGCAATTTCACGCCTCAGCACCACTTCATTTTCCGGATCGATATCAATAGCAGCAAGCAATTGTTTCACTCCTGCATTTTGTTCAATGGTAAAAATGCCCTCAACAATACA
>CAZCKF010000396.1:0-3645 GCA_964499155.1 uncultured Chitinophagaceae bacterium | reverse complement strand
TGTTTTATTGACTTCCATTGCAAATGCGCCATTGATGGTTGCCGCGTTGATGGATTCTTCGGGAAGCATTTTCATTCCAATACATGCCATTGATACAACAAGATTCATATTTCCGCTTGGTGACGAACCCGGGTTATAATCCGATGCCAATGCGATCAGACATCCTGCATCAATAAGTTTTCTTGCCGGCTGAAATGGCATGCGAAGAAAAAAAGCAGCAGTGGGTAATAGCGTTCCGATCGTATTGGATGCGGCAAGTACTTCAATCGCTTCATCATCCATTGATTCAAGATGATCTACCGAAACCGCATTTACATGTACACCAGCCTGCACACCACCGGATACATTCAATTGGTTTGCATGAATTTTGGGTTTTAATCCCCGCTTTATTCCCGCATTGCAGATCTGTTCAGTTTCTGCAGGAGAAAAAAAACCATTTTCACAAAAAACATCAATGTAATCTGCCAATCCTTCCTCTGCAATAACAGGCAACATATTTTCAATGATCAGCCTGATATAACCTTCATGATCGTCTTTAAATGCAGGAGGATAGGTATGTGCGCCAAGAAAAGTTGATTTAATTGGGATGGGGGATCGTGCTTTGAGTTTTTGAATTACACGAAGCATTTTAAGCTCACCCTCCACCGTTAACCCATAGCCGCTTTTTATTTCAATGGCGCCTGTGCCCAATTTTATTACCGATTCAAGACGATCAGAGGTACAGTGCAGTAACTGTTCTTCACTCATTTCATTCACACGGCTTGCAGAATTCAAAATGCCGCCGCCCCTGGCTGCAATTTCAGCGTAGGAAAGTCCGCGCAATTTGTCCACAAATTCTTCCTCCCGAAATTTTGCAAAAACAAGATGTGTATGTGAATCACACCAGCAGGGTAATACGAATTTATTCCGCACTTCAACAATTTCAGAAACGGTTTCATCAACGGATAATTCTTGCATTGGTCCGTATCCCGTTATATTGCCATTGTCAATTTTTAAATAAGCATCATAAATACAGGGAATTTCTGCCAGCTCTTGTCCACGCAATGGTTTCTGAGGGTCCGAAACACCAACAAGGCATTTGATATGCGTGAGAAGTTTCATGAGGGTCGAAAATACAGCAATCCAAATTGAAAGCGGATGTGTTATTGGAGTGAAAAGTGAATAGTGAAAAGCGAACTTACATTCGAAAAAGTCTTACTGGAAGGAAAATGCTTATTTTTCAATATGAAAATGTTTGGAACGGCAATACTGGCATTTTTTCTTCTTACCTGTCATTCTCAACCTGTTTCCCTTCCTAATTCACTTAGTGATGCTGCCAATCAATTTCTGAACACATTGAATGCATCGGATAAAAAGAAAGCGGTTGTTGAATTTGGAAGTGATGCGCATTATGACTGGCATTATTTTCCAAAAAATGACAGGACAGGTATAGCACTCCGGGATATGTCGGAAAGAACTAAAACAGCAGCTATGAATTTGTTGCGTATGTCGATGAGCGATACGGGTGTACAAAAAGCTGAAGCGATTATCAGGCTGGAAGGAATTCTTGGTGAGCTTGAAGGAAGACCTGCCGGAAATGAACAAAGAAATCCAGGTAAATATTATTTTACCATTTACGGAACACCGTCTGATAAAAATATTTGGGGTTGGAGATTAGAGGGTCATCATTTGTCATTGACGTTTTCTGCTGATGATAACCAACTCGTTTCTGTTACCCCCGGATTTATGGGAACAAATCCCGCAATTGTATTAAGTGGTCCGCATAAAGGAATGCAGGTTTTGAAAGACGAAACCGAAATAGCATTTGCGTTAATCAATTCTTTGAACGAAGAACAAAAAAAGATTGCTGTTATTTCGAACTTTCCTCCGGGCGATATTGTATCATTCGTCAGTAAAAGAGTTGATTTGAAACACGAAGGAATCCCTTACACTGATTTAAATGAACAGCAGAAGCAGTTGATGCAACAATTACTCGGCATTTATTTACGCCGCTATACACGTTTTTCTGCAGATAAAATGATGAAGGAAATAGAAAAGGCGGGTATGCAAAACTTACGTTTTGCCTGGGCAGGTGCCACTCAACCACGACAACCTCATTATTATAAAATACATGGCCCAACCATTTTGATCGAATATGATAATATCGAAAATAATGGGAACCACGTGCATTCGGTGGTGAGGGATTTGCAGTTTGATTTTGGGGGAGATGAGTTGCTGAGACACTACAAGCGAGATCATTAAGTGTTTCACGCAAAGACGCAAAGTAAGCAAAGACGCAATATTAGTTTAAGGTTGGAGTTTGGAGGCTTGTAGGTTCTTTAGTCGAACATCAATTAAATTTTGTTATTCTTATAAGGGTTTTTCACGCGACGCCGCGGCGTTGAAAATTTATATATGCTGATTTTCCAAAATGCAACGGATCGTGCTAACCGAACTTAAACAATTGCAAATTATCTATCTAACCAAAAAACTCTCCGACGAGATTGCGAAGCAATCGAGCTTTGCGCGCTTGATTTGAGCTCCGCATAAAACGATTCACCGACCGTATGTGAAATTGCAATTTTAAACGACCAAAAAAAGCTTTGCGTGAAATCGAAATAATAGAAAATTCAAAAGTCTTCAGGGAAATCTGACTTTATATTTCAAGTCTTGTTTTAATATCCAAATTAAACTCCTCCGCCTTGTCCCTCGCCACCTCATACCCAGCATCCGCATGCCGAATAACTCCCATTCCCGGATCATTTCGCAGCACCCTCGCTAACCTTTTCGCAGCTTCTTCAGTTCCATCTGCAACGATTACCATGCCCGCGTGTATGCTGTAACCAAGTCCAACTCCTCCGCCGTGATGAAGACTCACCCAAGATGCACCACCGGCGGTATTTACAAGTGCATTCAAAATTGGCCAGTCCGCAACAGCGTCTGACCCGTCGAGCATTGCTTCGGTTTCGCGGTTGGGAGATGCAACACTTCCGGTATCTAGATGATCGCGGCCAATGACGATAGGTGCTTTTACTTTTCCGCCCCTTACAAGCTCGTTAAACGCAAGACCGGCTCGCTCCCTTTCCCCCTGCCCGAGCCAGCAGATTCTTGCTGGAAGTCCCTGGAATGCGATTTTTTCTTTCGCAAGTGCAAGCCAGCGCAATAAGGATTTGTTTTCTGGAAATAATTTTTTAACCACTTCATCTGTAACAGAAATATCATTTGGATCTCCGCTCAATGCAGCCCAGCGAAATGGTCCTTTTCCCTCGCAAAAAAGCGGACGTATATAAGCTGGAACAAAACCTGGAAATGCAAATGCATTTTCAAATCCGGCTTCTTTTGCGCGTGCACGAATGTTGTTGCCATAATCAAAAGTGATCGACCCTTTTTTCTGCAATTCTACCATGAGTTCCACATGCTTTTTCATACTCACATAAGCCTGCGCGAGATATTCAGTGGGATTTTCTTCGCGTAAAACATTCGCTTGTTCAATTGACAAAGTATGGGGAACATAACCAATGAGTGGATCATGAGCGGATGTCTGGTCAGTGAGTGTATCCGGAATAATGTTTCTATCAATCAGTCTTTGCAACAGGTCACCAGCATTGCATAGAACTACAATGGAAAGTGGTTGTCCTTTTTTCTTTGCATCCCATGCTCGATCGA
>CAZCKF010000395.1:0-3656 GCA_964499155.1 uncultured Chitinophagaceae bacterium | reverse complement strand
CCGCGTTATTTTCAGTTACATTCCAAAAGATAAGGATGCAGAGATCCTCAGGCAGGAAATGATCGTACTGCCCATTCCTGGAGAAGAAGCACAGGTAGAAAGCATTTACCTGGAAAGATCAATAAACAACAAAGACAGCAGCATGATGAAAAGAATGCTTTGGACCGTAGGAAAAGAATTCCGCATCGTTAGTATGATTTCAAAAGAGAATCAACCCGAGCGGGTTCAAACGACGACTGTAAAATGGGAGTAAAGCTTCAGGCTTCATGCATCAGGCTTCAGGAAAGCGTCAAGCCGCAAGCAATGAATGCAACAGAATAAAAATTGCGGAAAAACCTCGGGGCTTCGTTAAAAAATCTGTGAATAAAACAGCCGTCTTATCAATAATGAATGTTCGACCTAAAGAACCATTCCAACCATTCCAACCCTTCCAACCCTTCCAACTCTTCCAACCATTCCAACCATACATTAATTTGCATCCTGTTTCTATTTTAAATCGTCTTCCGTACCGTTAAACATAGTACGTCGTACATCATGCATCATGCAATTATCAGACTTTCAACTCATATCAAAGTCTCTTCCCTCAGATCCTGGCATTTACAAATATTATGATGCCGAAGGCAGGCTTATCTACGTCGGTAAAGCAAAACATTTGCGCAAAAGAATTTCATCCTATTTCACCAAAACTTTTGGGGATTACAAAACACATGAACTGGTTAACCGCATTTCGAGAATTGAATACACCATTGTAAACAATGAACAGGATGCATTTCTTTTAGAGAACTCCCTGATCAAACAATACCAGCCTCTTTTCAATATCAATCTAAAGGATGACAAATCATATCCATATATCGTAATAAAGAATGAGCCATTTCCAAGAATTTATTTAACGAGAAATGTAGTGGATGATGGTTCAGAATACCTCGGACCTTATACTTCGGTAAAAAAAGTAAGAGAGTTGATGGAATTCATCAAGCAGAATATTCAACTGCGTACATGCTCTTTGAATCTTACAGAAAAAAATATTGAAAAGGGAAAGTTCAAGGTGTGCCTGGAGTACCACCTTGGTAATTGCAAGGGACCGTGTGAAGCAAAACAAACTGAATCAGACTACCGGGAAAATCTTGCCCAGGTTAAAAATCTGTTGAAAGGAAATTTGTCACCCGTGATCCAGCATTTCAAAAAAGAAATGAAAGAATACGCAACTAATCTTGAATTTGAAAAAGCTGAATTACTCAGGAAAAAAATAACCTTTTTAGAAAATTACCGTTCACGGTCCGTGATCGTAAGCAGCCGGCTTGGCGACCTTGATGTTTTCTCAATCGTTCGGGAGCACGACAATGCATTTGTAAATTATCTGATGGTTCAAAATGGAACGATTGTACAAACACATTCCATCCGTCTTGAAATTAAGCTTGATGAAAGCATGGAACAGATCCTGCTCTTTGCTGTTGCTTACCTGCGTACAACATTCAAGAGTGAAGCGAAAGAGATCATTCTTCAAATGCAGGTTGAATATCCGGGAAACGATGTTGTAGTAACTGTTCCAAAAGGTGGAGAACGAAAAAAGTTGCTGGAGCTTTCAGAAAAAAATGTCAATTATTACATAGAAGAAGTCAAGCAGAAACAGAGGCTGATGCTTAACGACAAAAGCAATGCGGCTGAAGCCCTGGAAAAATTAAAGGAGGATTTGCAATTACAACATGTCCCGGTACATATTGAATGTTTTGATAATTCCAATTTCCAGGGAAGCTATCCGGTATCTGCCATGGTATGCTTTAGAAATGCAGTTCCATATAAAAAAGATTACAGGCATTTCAATGTAAAGACCGTGGAAGGGATCAATGATTTTGCAACGATGAAAGAAGCGGTTTACAGGCGATATAAGCGACTCCTGACAGAAGAGGCCCCCTTCCCTCAATTAATAATCATTGATGGCGGTAAAGGGCAATTAAGTGCCGCTATTGAAGCATTGAAGGAACTAGAGGCTATCGGTAAATCAACAGTGATTGGGCTTGCAAAGAATGAGGAAGAAATTTTCTTTGCATCTGATAAAGAATCTCTGCGTCTCCCCTACAATTCTGACAGTTTGAAGCTGATTCGCATGATCCGGAATGAAGTGCACCGGTTCGGAATCAACTTTCATCGCAACCAGCGAAGCCGGGGCACTTTTAAAAATGAATTACAGCAGATACGTGGAATTGGAAAGTCGACTGCAGATATGCTGTTGAAGGAATTCAGGTCTGTAAAAAATATCAAAGAAAAAACGGAAGAAGAACTGACTCAATTAATCGGCAGGTCGAAGGCAAATATTGTGTACCAGTATTTTCATTCTGCTCCGGATCAAACCGATCCTATTTAACCTTGGTAAGGATCTTCTCCACATATTTCCCTTTTACCTGTTTTACATTGTAACGATGTTCTTTGTTCAAAGAATCGACCATTACCATTTCAAATTCGTACGGCGTATTTAATTTAAAATTCGTTGCAGTGAGTGAAAGAACACCGGCAGGGTCATGAATGTTGTCTGAAGAGCCCAATTGAATGGGAAATGTAGTTTCAAATTTCAGTTCACCTGCTTTATTTTCAATTCCAACAACAGTTACCGGCCAGCCATGGTTCAGGAATTCGATCGTAACCCCTTTATCATTATAGCTGCCTGTATTCCTGTCAATGATTACCGGGCCATTATACCTCATAATATTTTCAACGATGTATTCAGCTCCATCACCATAAAGATCAACACCTGCATATTCAAATTCTCTTTTAACTGCTTTCTGTAATTTTTCCTTACTAATAACTACGGTATCCAACATATCAGCACTGGAAAAAATTGATTGCAGCTTTATGGCCGACAGATCATAACTGTTCAGTGATGGAACCACTTTTTTAAATACTACTTCTTTAGGTCTTACTTCCAACACCTGTAAAAGCGGATAGGTACTTCCCCATTGTTTTGTGGGAGTCAATTTAACATAGTCATCTGGTTCAATTTTCTCGTATTGTTCATTTAGGACGCTGATTTTATTTTCAAAACGCTCCTCTGCATTTTTTTGATCCAGGATCTGGCTGATATTCATGATCACACTTCCCAGGATCAGACCCGCCAATATCAGGATGGGGCCTGTGAACGTATACCACGGGGTTTTGATCTTAAAATCATGTGCGTTCAGATAGTTTTCATGATCGATAGGAAGTTCATAAATTTTATTATCTGCTTTTCTTAAAGCCCACGTTTTACCAAGTCCAAAAAATGGGATCCAGAACAGATGAAAATATTTTTGCCTCACTTCAACCATCCCATGAATCTCATTCGAAGGAAGATTTAGTTCTTCTGCAGTAAATTTTTTCAGACTGAAATAACGCCAGCCGAATATGATTGTCATGCGGCTAAAATAGGCAGCGTCGTACGAATTGTATAATGATGGAGATCAAGTTCTGGAGAGAGCTGTTGGCTATTGGCTGCTGGCTTCTGGAGACTTATAAGAAGGTTATAGTAAAGTAGGGGGATTCTCTTTTTAATCCGTGCAATCCTAGCTTAATCCCACAATCCGTGTTTAAAATAAAACTGACTCGAGTAGGGGCAAAAAAAATGGGGCCCGGATAGAAATCCAGCCCCGTTTTTAAAATCCAATATCCTATGAAAAACCGTTGTA
>CAZCKF010000394.1:0-3664 GCA_964499155.1 uncultured Chitinophagaceae bacterium | reverse complement strand
TTCCTTACAAGGACATGATCAATCGCTGGCATCTTGTGAAAAAAGATCCGAATGCTGCAGTAAGCGAACCGGTTGAACCTATCGTTTACTGGGTAGAGAATACAACCCCGCATGAATATCGCCAGACGATTATCGATGCTGGTTTGAAATGGAATGAAGCATTTGAAAAAGCAGGATTTAAAAATGCTGTTCAAATGAAGATCATGCCTGATGACGCAACTTGGGATCCTGCTGATATCCGTTACAACGTGATCCGCTGGGTTTCATCAGCACAACCATCTTATGGTGCAATCGGACCAAGCTTTGTAAATCCAAAGACTGGCCAGATCATTGGAGCCGATATTACTATTGAGTGGTTCTCTGGTTCTGCAACTCCAATTTTTGATGAATTGCTCACTGGTCATGCAAATGCTGGTGCAGAAATGACATGGCCTGGTTCAACGCAGAAACACGATTATCACAATTGCACACTTGCATCAGAATTGAAAGCACAATACCTCACAGGTATGACAGTTCTGGAAGCTACTGATGCAGCCCCTGCTGAAATTCGTGAAATGCACAAGCAATTCCTGATTTACCTGATCATGCATGAAATGGGCCATACACTTGGTCTGAATCATAACATGAAGGCGAGCCAGATGCTTTCTCCTGCTGAATTGAACAACAAAGAGATCACACAAAAGATTGGATTGATTGGTTCAGTTATGGACTATCCGGCAATCAACGTGTCTCTTGATCGCAGCAAACAGGGCGATTTCTATACAACAAAAGCTGGCCCTTACGATGTTTGGGCTATCGAGTACGGATACACTCCATTCACTTCAAATGAAGCTGCAGGTCTTGCTGCAATTCTTTCGAAGAGCACTGATCCAAGACATACTTTCGGAAACGATGGCGATGACATGCGTTCTCCTGGTAAAGCGATGGATCCACGTGTGAATGTAAACGACATGAGCAGTGATGCGATTGGTTACGCAGAAGATCGTTTCAAGCATGTAAACAATGTAATGGGCAAACTTGTACAGAAGTACAGCAAGCCTGGTCAGTCATACGCTGAGCTTCGCGCACGTTACAATGTATTGAACGGTCAGCGTTTTGGAATGACATCTGCAGTGAGCCGCTATATTGGTGGTGTTTATGTTGACAGAAGTTATCCTGAGCAGAAGTCTCCAAATAAACCTTTCACTCCGGTTCCGCTTGCAACGCAAAAGCGTGCAGTTGAAGTGCTGAACAAATATGTTTTTGCACCGAATGCATGGGAAGCTGATTCCCAGGTATTCCCTTACCTGCAGCCACAGCGTCGCGGTTTCAACCAGAATGGAAGTGGTGATGATTTCCGCATTACATCTTCATTGCTGAGCACACAGGTACAGGGTGCACTTGCACATATCCTGAATCCTGCAACGTTGCAGCGAATCACAAACAGCCGCCTGTATGGTAATCAATACAGCGTTGCTGATGTGTTGACTGATGTAACCAAAGGAATCTTCGATGCAGATTTGAAAACAAACGTGAATGTTTATCGTCAGTATTTGCAGACAGCTTATGTAAAAGCTTTGTCTTCAATCGTTGATCCTAAGGTTTCTTTCTATGATGATGTTGCAAAAGCAGCAGCATTGAATACCCTGAAAAAAATCAGGACTCAATTAGCAACTGCGGTTTCTACAAACGAAGAAACAAAGGCACACAGATCTTCATTGTTGTTTACTATCTCGAATACACTTGAAGCAAAATAAAATTTGAAATTTTATTAAAAAAGAAGCCCGTTCAAAATGAATGGGCTTCTTTTTTATATGATTTAGCTCAGAGCTGTAGGAAGGTCCAGGATAAAAGGTCCGGGGTCCCCGTCCGAACGGATTCATCCGGGCGGGCACGAAAGGATCAAGATATTCAAGGCATCAGGAAAGGTTCAAGGTTTAAGCGCTTCGTAACAAAAGTTTGCGAAGTTTAAGATCTGCTAACTTGAATATTGTTCATTGAACATTGAATTGGACATTGGATATTGGACATTGTCCCAAGAGTCTTCGCTCATATATTTGCCACACTTACCATGGCATTACGGTTCAGGAAAAGAGTTAAGGATAATACGGCGGCAGAAATGTCTTTTGTTGATCACCTGGATGTGCTGAGAAGCCATCTGGTAAGATCAGTGCTTGCCATTGTGGTTGGCGCTATTGTGATCGCCTATTACAATGATTTTTTTATCAAGAAAGTTTTAATGGGGCCAACGCATGATGATTTTCCAACCTACCAGTATATGTGCCGTTTTGGAAAATGGGTTGGGCTTGGGGACAATATGTGTTCGGAAGGTCTTTCAGTTAAAATGCAGAATACTGCTGTCAGCGGCCAGTTCGGAATGTTTTTTACAGTCATCATTGTAGGGGGCATCATCATCGCATTCCCATATATTTTATGGCAATTTTGGTTATTTGTAAAACCTGCATTAACAAAAAAAGAACTTGCAAAAACACGGGGTGTAATTTTCTGGGTTTCGTTATTGTTTTTCCTCGGCGTTCTGTTTGGCTATTTTGTAATTGCACCTTACACGGTAAACTTCTTTGCAAACTTCCAGATGGACGAAAACATTGAAAACATCTGGACCATATCAAGTTATATTGATACACTCGTTCCACTTATATTAGGAACAGGCCTTGCATTCCAGTTGCCACTTGCCATGTTGTTCCTCGCTCGTGTCGGTATTGTGAGTGCTTCAAGCCTTCGAAGCATTCGCAAATATGCAATTGTTGTTATCCTCATCATTGCTGCTATCATTACACCACCAGATGTGATCAGCCAGATCATTGTAACGATTCCTTTGTGGATACTTTATGAAATAAGTATCGTGCTTACTGCACGTGTAGAACAAGAAAAAAAGAGAGAAGAGGAAGAATGGAGCTGATCAGCAGGCAGCAATTTTATCAACCCTGCGTTCGTGCCGTCCCCCTTCGAAAGGTGTTGCAATAAATACATCAACCATTCTTTCGACATCACTTTCACTTACAAATCTTGCAGGGATACAAATCACATTTGCATTGTTGTGTTCACGCGCAAGTTTTGCCAGTTCTTCACCCCAGCAAATTGCCGCGCGAATTCCTTTGTGCTTATTAGCTGTCATGGCAACCCCATTAGCGCTGCCGCAGATCAATATGCCAAATGATGCTTCGCCAGATTCAACTGCATTTGCCACGGGATGAGCAAAATCCGGATAGTCAACCGAATCAGGTGAATGCGTTCCGAAATCATGGAACTCCAAATTCCTACCCTCAAGAAATGAAATGATCGCTTCTTTGTATTCATAGCCTGCATGGTCGCTGCCAATGGCAACGGGCTTCTGCAATTCAAATTGATTTGACATATTGGGGCGGTTGAAATACAAAATTAAAGGCAACCGGCTGCTCAGGAACTAATTAGTTTTTTGAGTTAAAAACAGTTGATTCCGAATGGAATACACATCAATAAAGCCGCTAAATAAAATGCCCTTTCATTTTAGGACAGCGGCATTAAACTCTTCACCCTCCAATCGGTCTATGATTGGTACCCCTTATAAAACAAAAACTGTTACACATGAAAACAAGCCAGATAACCAGGACACTGCTGTTCAGCGGTATCATTCTCCTGGTATTATCATCCACAGATGCTTCTGCGCAGGGCAGGAGAAAAAACA
>CAZCKF010000393.1:0-3670 GCA_964499155.1 uncultured Chitinophagaceae bacterium | reverse complement strand
ATTTTTCTGCGGTGAGTTGCCTTGCGCGATATACATCAGTTTTCCAGTCAAACTCAACGAACACCATTCCTAAACCCGGTGATGCAACTGAGCGAACAACTTCAACACCCGGTGCCCCATTTAATGCTGTTTCAACGGGTAGGTTTGCTTGGGTTTCTACTTCGTCAGGGGCCATGCCACCTGCCTCAAGAAAAATTGTAACACGTGGCCTGTTCAGGTCTGGCAGTACATCAACCGGCAAATTTACAAGCGTAAATACACCGTAAACCATAATCAGTGCTGCAAGTGCAATTACAAATAACCTGTTCCTTAAAGAAAATTCTATCAGCCTGTTGAGCATAGCGATATTTTAATTGCTGATCTGGACATCAAAACGCACGCTGACTTTCTCCCATCGAATAATGATGTCTGCCAGTTTATCAACCTTTTGATCAATCTCATATTGCAACCTTTCGGTAATTGTATCATTCGTTTCCGGTTTCACTTTTATTCTTACCACATCATCATTTACTGAATACTCGTCAGCTAGGTGCTGATCCCAGTTTTTATTTATAATGATGGTCCACTCATCTTTTGACGGTATCGTGAACAATGCATATTTACCTGCTGGAATTGTTTTACCTCCAACAAAAAAATCTTTTCCAATCTCAAGTGTCGTGGCATTATGTGCTCCTGTTACCCAAACTGAATCATATGGAACGAGACCGCCCCAGATCACCCGCCCTCTCACTGATGGGGAATGATAATTGATTTTGATATCAGTATTTCCCACCTGTTTTTTTGTTTCGGATGGTATGCTTTTTTTCGAAGCATTCTGCGATGTTGTATCTGAATGGCCGTGATTATGATTCGCCTTTCCTGAATCATTATCAGTACAGCCCATTATTGAAGAAAACACAACACAGCAGATTAATAATTTTCTCATAGAAGTATTGTTAATGATTTGAATGATCAGCCGTTTTGGTAGTGTGTGCTTCACTGGCTTTTTTAATATCTTCCGCTGAACCTGTTGTTGCTTTAATTGTAAGATCAACAGTATGAATTTTTCCATCCGCCTGGAATTGTATCCATCCCCTGTACGTTCCTGGTTTCTTGATTGATGTATGCAGGTCAAGTTTGCCATCCGCAACATCCGGATGAACATGCAGGTATTCTTTTTCATCCACACTTAGAACAACCATGTGTGCTTTTGCACCTAAATAATTTTCGAGGCTATTGGCATCGATTTGTTTGCCATCTTTCAGGATTGCTCCTGTCAGGTGTAAAGGTGTCCCGGTAATGAATTTTCCTCCGGCAACACTCAATTGCAGGGTATAATTGCCTGAGGTACCTGATAATTTTTCGTTTTTAAATTCAACACGCTGTCTTCGGTTGCCATTTACTTTCAACAGCACTTTTTCTACCTGGTGTGCTCCCCCGGTTGGTTTATAGTCGGCGAATAAATAGTAATCACCTCCATTTTCAAAACGGGTTTCATTTTTTCCAGGACCGTCGGTAAATGATTGTGATTTTGGTAATACTTTAATCTGGTAACTGCCATCTGCCTGGTAATCCGGGTGAATGTGCTCAAAATGTGACAGATCATCGCTGACAACAATTAAATGAATTTTTTTCTCGTGCTGGAGATCAAGTGCAACTGCTTCGGTTTCCTTACCAACCACCCGTGGTGTGAATGAAAGTGTTGCAGCCTCACCTGCATTGAAAGTTGCAGGATTACTTACATAATGCATTTTGTAAGTAAGACCGTTATCTTCTCCATCGAAATGTTCAAGCTCCATACCACAGACCGGACATTTTCCTTCTTTATCATATGTTTTTCCATTTTCGCAATTCATGGGACAACGATATGCATGCTGATGTGTTTCATTTGTTGCAGTGTGCGTGGAGTCGCTACCTGATTTATTTGATGCTTCGTTATTGCAGGCTGTAAACGAAAAAAATAAAATTGACAACGCTGTAAATTTTGAAATAAGGTTCATTGTATATTCTGTTTAGTTTATTAATTATTGATTTAAATAGATCATTTTCATCTGGTAAATGTTTTCAGTTACAATTCTTTCTCCAGGCTCAACTCCTTTTATAATCGAGGTATACAAAGCATTGCTTTCTCCTTTTAGAATGAACGAAATGCTAAATTGTTCAGCCCTGTCTTTGATAAAAACTGCGGGCTTACCATTAATATCGGTTATCGCATTCGTTGGAACAACCAATTGCGCAATTCGCTGGCTGCCATATTTAAGCACCCTGACATTTTCACCTATTTTAAATTTTCCGTTGGGGTTTATGATTTCAAAAACAACTTTTTGAGATTGGTTCTCGGTGTTAACCGACAGGGCGGTCGAAACCATCCGCATGGAATAAGAGACTGTATCATAATTTGAAAAAGCAACAAACCTGCTTGCTTGGTTTTTTTCATTCAAATCATTGGCAAAAACCTGTGTTTCTATGTAAACCTTGTTGAGGTTTGTAATTTCAAACAGCGTTTGACCTGCACTAACTACTGCACCAATTGCATAATTGAATGTTCCGACAACTCCGTTGATTGGTGAAGTGAGCGCAACCATTTTCGAGTTGCCTGCACCACTGCCAATATTTGCATTAAACAATTGCAGGTTCTGTAAAGCCGCTTCATATCGTGATCTCGCTTCGGTAACGTCTTTTTTTGCAGCTATATCTTCAATACTTTTCAACCTATCGTATTGTGCTTTCGCTGCCTTCACTTCAGCATTCAGGGAATTTCTTTGCGAAATAATATCAATTTGCGTTGCTGCCTCAACCTGTTGCTCCACGACAGCAAGAGTCTGGCCTTTTGAAACAACCTGGCCAGGAGTCACACGCAATGAAATAATTTTACCAGTCTGTGGAGCCTGGATGACGGCAAGTCCCTGCGGTGATGCAGTGACTGTACCCAAAATTTCTGCTGATTCATAAAAATTTCCTGCACCTGTTTTTTGTGTCAGTATGTCAAAAAGAAATTGCGATTCTTTTTCCACTATGAAGGAACCCGATAGTCCACCACCTTTGGTGGCCGATGGTCCGTGTTCTTCACCATCATGAGCAAATGATGAATTCATCGTTGATGCAGGAATCAGTAATGCTATCAATAATATTATAGGCGCGGTTTTACGATAACGTTGCTTCATTAAAATGTACATCAAAGCTGTACCAAACAGCAAACCGACGACTGCCCATAGCCAAGGACTGCTGTACCAATGATCATGTACTTCAACTGTCACTTCTAATTTTTTACCGATTTCGATTTTCGGCACCTGCAACAAATCAGGGCCTAGCGAACTATTGATATTTACTTGCAGATCATAGATCGCGTTATCGGGAAAAATACCTTTAATCATATACACACCAGAGTCTGTCCTGGTGGCGGCTAATTTTATATTTGGGTGATTTAAAACGTTTATTGAAACGCTTGCCGAATCAATTGCCTTGTTTGTATTTGCATGAGCTAAGAATAATTGCAGATTGCTTTCTTTATTTGGAGTCAGTTCTCCATATTTAATGAGTACTTCGTACTTATCGGAAAGCGCTTCGCTGCTGAAGTATTTAACGGCGCCAGAAGCCAATTTTTTGTCTTTGCTATGATCCTCTCCGCCATGTGCCAATGAAATAAAAGGCAGGCATGTGAAAAGGATGATTGATAAAAACTGTTTCATAT
>CAZCKF010000392.1:0-3678 GCA_964499155.1 uncultured Chitinophagaceae bacterium | reverse complement strand
GTCATATCCAGGTAAAGCCGCTTTTGTTTGGCTTTTTGCCGGAACATGATTTCCAATGAATGCAACAGGCTGCGCAAGTTAAATGGTACCCGGTCAATGCGCATCATGCCTGCCTCGATCTTTGACAGATCAAGTATGTCGTTTACGATTGAAAGAAGATTGTCCCCGGAGGACTGAATATTATGTACGTATTGTCTTTGCTCAGGATTTAATTCTGTCTTCTGCAACATGTTTGTAAAACCAAGGATGGCATTCATGGGCGTCCTGATCTCATGACTCATGTTGGCAAGAAATTGTTCCTTGATCCGTGCTGCTTCTTTAACCTGCTTTTCACTTGCATCCAGCTGACTTATCATTTCGCGCTGGTGACGACCCTGGCTTACAAAATGCCAAAATGCAACGACGCATGTTACTCCTGCAATGATTGCAAGTACGAGTCCCCAATTGCGGGCACGTGCACCACTTGCATCTATTTTTTCTATTAATTGAGAAACGTCAGAACGGCGAGTGCCTTCGAGCTTATTGATCAATACAACAATCTGATCCTTGATGACCTTTCCCCTGTTTGTATTAATAACCTGTTCCGCAGCCTGCTTTCCGCTGTTTTTAAATGTAGTAAGGATCGTGTCGCTGAATGCAATTTTTTGATTCACAAGTGAAGTAAGTTCTTTCAATACCACTTTATTTCCAGGCTCAGTAATTCGTTTGTTCAGCGTGTCCAATTCAAAACGGATGGTTGTAATCAGGCTGTTTACATCAGAGAGGTGGATGGGATCTTCTGTGATAACGGCTCCACGAATGTCGCTTTCCAGAGAAACAACATCGGATTCGAGTTTCTTTAACTCTGTTTGAATAAATAAATCGTCAAGTACCCTGCGGTTGCCTTCAATAAGCTGATTTATGCTAAGACCGGAGGTAAATTGCAAAAACACAATCAGCAGCACACCAACAAGGAAAAACGGAAGGGCCAGATATTTCAGTTGTCCTTTTAACACTCCTGGATAGTCCTTTCGATGAAGATACGAAGGCTACCCTTTATCTGTACTCGAACGCTTTACAATAACTGAAGCGAAGTATATGCTGATAACAGCTATGGTGAAAGAAGAGATCATAAGGGGAATTCGCTTCAGGTAAAACAGTTCCCTGAGGAAAACGATCTCGCTCGCTACCATTACAAGGATGGCGACTACAAAGAATATGAGAAATTTTGATTTCATGAGTAACAAAAAATAAGGCCGCAAAAGCAGCCCCACTAAATTCTGTTCCTGTTTCACAGGCATGTTGCGGTTTTTCAATTGAATGATTCGATTTCTCGGTTCCAAACCGGATTTAGTAGTTGTTGGTTGCGACTCTGAAGCGAAAGTATTACCGATAATCGGCATAATGCTCCCGTAAAAGTTAACAGGGCTTATATCGTCGGTAAAATCGGGAGATTCTTCGTTAAAATAAAAAATGCATGTATGCGAATACCTGCAGAGGCTATAACGCAACCCGATGTAAGCATTCAACAATTATATGGAGATCAGAGAAGGTTCAATCTCTGATTGAGTGAACTTCTGTATGCATCCGCAATGGGAACTGCATTTTTATTGATGTGGATCACACCTTCCTGTATGTATTCAATTTTATTTAATGCAACAATATAACTGCGATGTACGCGCATGAATTTAGAAGTCGGCAATTTTTCCTCAAGCGATTTCAATGTTGCATGCACAACATGAAATTTCTGTGGTGTAAAAACTTTTACATAATCACCCATTGCTTCGAGATAATGTATTTCGTCAATGTTGATCTTTTTTAATACACCATTATCCCTGATGAAAACAAATTCTTTTTCTTTCACCTGAAGCTCCTGTTTGTTGCTGTCCATGGCTTCTCGTGCACGATCAACCGCCTGGATAAATCGTGCTGGCGTTACAGGTTTCACGATGTAATCCACCACATTCATTTCAAAAGCTTCCACTGCATAATCTTTTTTTGCAGTAGTGAAAATGATGAGGGGTTTTTTATTTCCAAGATTCTTTGTCAGTTCAAGACCAGACATTCCTGGCATTTCGATATCAAGCAACAACAGATCGACAGGATCGGTCTGGATCATATTATATGCTTCCATTGCATCTGCACATTCTCCCACCACATTCAAATCTTCTACTTTGGATGCAAGTTGACGCGTAGCAATCCGCGCCATTTGGTTATCGTCTACAATCAAACAGTTCATTCGTTAAGCGTGTAAATTCAAATATATCGAATGAATGAATCCACGAGACACAAAAATATCCCCCTCATCCAACTATTTGACCGACTCACATTTCTTCGCCTGTAAACATTCATATTTTAACGAATTTAAATATGCAAACAGCATATTGTTTTTTTCCAGTTAAATACCCAGTTATATGCCAAACAAAGGATATTTCGGTGCAGCGATCCTGATCCTATCGGTAATCAATACCTGCGCACAAAAAGATGTTGAACTGCTTTCTTCAATTGAAAAACAACTTGATGAAAAAAAAGTTACCATTTCATCTGTCCTGGCAGATCCAAATTATCAATCACTTCATCCATTGACTGGCTTCCGGGAACTTGCTAAAAAATATGCAACATCATCCGTAAGGATGGTTTCCGACAAAGAACCTGGAACAAAAATCCTGATTAAAGGAACATTAGTGAATACAGACAATTCGCCTGTTGCAGGTACTGTCATTTATTTATACCAGACCGATGCACGGGGATGGTATGCTGCAGACAATCCACATGTGGGCGGAAATTCTGGCGATCGCGGTCATGCGCGCATATTTGGTTATGTAAAAACAGATGCTAAAGGAAATTTTGAAATTCAAACCGTAAAACCAGCGGGATATCCGGAAAGTGAATTCCCGGGACATATTCATTTCGAATTAAAACACAACAACAGAACAGTGATCAGCGAATTACTTTTTGATGATGATCCAAGATTAATTGGAGAAATACGCGCATCGTCTATTCGAAATGGATTTATTATAGCAAAACCTGAAACTGCAAAAGGGTTCGATCAACAATTTGTTTACAGGATCACTATTTAATTTATTGTAGTTACGAAGCGAATTTCACTTTTCACCTTTCACTTTTCACCTCGTTTAATGCCTACTTTACAATCAAGTAGTTTGTTACGAAGAAAGTTTGACTTTTCACCTTTCACCTTTCACAACAAAATCGTGAAAGGTGAAAAGTGAAAGGTGAAATATCCATTAAAGAATCAATGATTATAGTTTGATGATCTTATACACCACTGGTTTATTATCTACCAGGAAACGAATAATATATTCACCGTTCTGCAACCTTGCCACTATTTGATTTGCATTTACTGAATGAGTTCCTGCCTGTCTTTGTACCGGCGCCTGAACAGGAATGATGGCACCATTCATACCTATTAATGAAATACTTACTGTATGACTTTGTTCAAGTGTATACCTTATTGTCATTTGTTCATCCACCGGATTCGGCATTACCTGGTAATGGAATCTTTCATTGCCTGTTATATCAACACTGATATTTCTTGCAGCCGAGAATGGCTGAGACGAAGTGGAACATCCAGAACTATTTGTTACAGTCACCATGTAATTGCCAGGTGTCGTGAATGTATAGCTTGATGCTGTCGCTCCGTTAATGATGTTGCCATTAAAATACCATTGATTTCCTGTT
>CAZCKF010000391.1:0-3688 GCA_964499155.1 uncultured Chitinophagaceae bacterium | reverse complement strand
GATTTACAAATTCACCCCGTCAGTCACTGGCATTTATTATGTAGAAGCCAGGCCATCTTCAAGTTATAACGTAAGTGATTTTTTTTACAAACCTGTAACGAGTGGCTGTACAAACACTGGCTGGACCGGGATAAAAGATACTGACTTGAGGGGTAAGTATCCGATTGGACTTCTTCAAGCCAATGTTTCATATTTTATTATGCTGGATAACGAAACTGTAAATGCAAGAACTGATACTTTTAAAATTTGCAGGTCCAGTATTTCGGAAACGACATCAAACATGTGCGTGTCAAGCATACCTTTTGCCGGAGTTATAGCACCAAATAGTACCAAAGAAGAATATTTGATTGATTCATCAGGAAATGTGCTTGCTGCGCTGGATTTTAGTAATGTCACCAATACTATTAATATAATCAGGCTCAATGTCTACAGGAATACAAATGCTACACGAAGGGATATTAATAACAAAGAATACTTTGACAGAAATTACACAATTGAGACGTATCCTGCTATATCGGGGACATTGAAAGTGAAATTGTATTTCAAAAATTCTGAACTCCAAAAACTGATAGATGAACCGAACGATGGTGTTGCAGATGTTGGAAGTATTTCCGATTTAAAAATATCACGCACACAACAAATCTGCTCATCTGTTGATGGAGGCGGATCCTCAATTTTGATTAATCCATTAGCAAATGGTGAGTACGACCTTACTTCAAAATATATTGAATTCAATACAACTTCGACAGGAACGTTTTTTTTGCATGGCGGAAATATCCCGCTTGCTGCCCAATGTGCTGCTGCGCAAAACATTTCTGTAGTTCAAAATTGTGGAACAGCAAATTTTTCTTTTTCCAATTCTGATATTGGCACAAACTACCAACTGATTAGAGCGTTTGATTCGCTAATAATTGATCAAAAGGCTGGAAATGGATCTTTCATTTCATTTAATACCGTGACTGAGCAATCAACTTATTTCATTCGTGGTATAAAGCCAGGTTGTTCAGGATCTGATTTTGGTCACACATTTACGCCATCAATAATGCCGCCGAAAGAACAATATGTAACCGGTTCAGGGTTTTTGTGCGGGGGAAGTGACCCTAAAATAATCTCACTTGAAGGGTCTGAAACCGGAATTGTCTATTCCCTTAAGTTGAATGGTAGCTACACCGGGATCCATGTCAGTGGCACTGGAAATGCTTTGGTCATTGATACAGTTGATCAACCTGGTATATATTCAATTGAAGCTTTCAGAATTCCACCTTTTGGAACTGTTCCAACTTCTTGTAACACTAAGGTTTTTGGAAACATTTCGCTATCTGAAACACAAACCTTACCATTTTTTGAAGGATTCAATTCAATTAATCAGTCTGCATCTTCTCTCTGCTGGACATCTGCACCAATCAATTTCACTGGAGAAATTACGATGCAATCAAACTCTACTAATCCCTTCACGCTACCAACAGAAGGAAACAAATTCGCATTTTTCAACAGCTATTTATATCCTGCAGGTACAACTTCTCGATTGTTTTCATCAACCATTAATACAACAGGATCAAACAGTGTCACGCTTGAGTTTTACATGTACAATAACAACAGTATCTATTCAGGGGGAAATTATGAAAATGAAGGGGTATTTGTTGAATACGCACCAGATGGAATAAATTTTATCACCGCTGCTACTTTATTTAAAAGATCAGATCAATCCTTGCCACCCGGATCCGGGCAATGGAAGAAAAAACGATTGCAGTTACAAGCAAATGCTGCTAACAACCCCAATCTAAAGATTGGTTTTAGGTTTGTTTCTCAATATGGAGATAATATTAGTATCGATGCCGTATCATTATTCCGGACACCCAGTTGTAATGGTGTTACAAATCTTTCATCCACATCAGTAACACATAACGCGGTAACATTTAACTGGACGGCCGTAGCGGGTGTATCAGGCTACCACTACGCTGTTACACAAAGTATACTGCCACCCACCGAATTTTATACTACAACGAATACAAGTGGTGTAGTTACAGGACTTGATGCGCAATCAGACTATTATATTCATGTCCGTACAAAATGTGCGGGAGGAGATTTTGGTGTTTGGGAAACAATAAAGATCACAACGCCGATTGTACCTGTTTTTTGTTCAGAAGCTCCGGTTGTAACAGAATGCACACAGGTCACTTATAATTTGCCAGCCGGCAATGGTGCCTGGAGTTTTACCGGGACGTATCCAAGTAATTCCGTTGGGTATCCTACACCAGGTGCAGAAAAAGTATTCCGATTCACTCCTTCGACTACCGGTGTTTATTATTTAGATATACTATCTACATCAAACCATTGGATCGATTATTTGTATAAACCGCTTGATGGTAACTGCAATGCATCCTCTTGGATTGGAATACGGGATATTTTCAGTCCGGGGAAATTTGCAATAGGCATGCTGCAGGCTGGAACCACTTACCTGTTTGTTGCTGATAACGAAGGAACATCCGCTTCTTCACAAACCTTCCGTATTTGCAGGGCAAATGTGATGGCGCCACCTTTGCCCAACTCCTGTAATGGCGGAATCTTTTTGGTGAATCCATATTCCGGAAACAGTACAAAAGAAGAATTCATTATCGACAATGACGGTAATCTCATTGCATCTCTTGATTTTTCAAACACTTCCGGTGAATCGTATTTCGGGGGAATGTCGATATACACGAACTGGAGTGAAGTTCGCCGTGATCATTTTAACCGTGAATACCTCGATCGCAGTTATCATTTTGGCCAGATCGGCGGCACGAATGATTCTATTAAAGTGAAATTGTATTTCAGCAATGCAGAATTATTTAAACTAACTAATGAACCCGATGATGGTATTGCAGATGTTGCAACCATTGCAGACCTCGTTGCATCTCGTACTAATCAACAATGCAGTCCTGATGTGATCGAAGGCGCTGCCTCACTTTTCCGGCAAACCGGCAATGGCAGCTATGATGCTGGATCAGGATATGTACAATTCAATATCAAAGGCGGGTTAACATCATTGTATTTGCATGGCGGCAGTGATGCATTGAATCAGGAACCGGTTACAACAACCATTTGTCCTGGAGGAAGTGGCGTATTCTCCATTACTCCAGCCGGAAGCGGTTATTCATACCAGTGGCAGGTCGATGCAGGTGCAGGTTTTGTAAATCTCGCGAACGGAATTAATTATTCCGGTGTAAATACTCCTACCCTATTATTAATTAATCCGCCCACCAATTTTTCAGGTTACAAGTATCGTTGCATTGCAACCAATGGAAGCAATACAATTACCGGTGTTGCGCAAACATTAAAATTCACCGCAACCTGGGTTGCAGGTGGATTTGACAACAATTGGGAAAATGCAGGCAACTGGAATTGTGGTACAGTACCTGATGAATTCACTGATGTAATTATTCCACCAAGTGCATTAAACATTCCGCAGATAAATAGTAACGTAATCATTAAAAGTCTTAAGGCGAGGACACAGGCTGTGATTACGGTGAATGCGGGATATAAATTGGAGATAAAGAAGTAATGAGGAAATATTTATTATATATCCTTTTTTCTGTTAGTGCATTATTACGTTTTTCTCAAGTTCATTCTCAATGTGATTTGGGGCCAATGTCTGCTTCCCTTAATAGCTCCATATGCAATAATACTCCGGGCACAATTGGAATGAGTA
>CAZCKF010000390.1:0-3698 GCA_964499155.1 uncultured Chitinophagaceae bacterium | reverse complement strand
TGTCATTCATCGCTGTTCTTGGTCATTTTGTAGAAGGCCCGGATTTCCCTGAACCTAAAAATGGAATATTGGAAACAAGCTGGAGCGAACATGAACTGCACGCGACCATTGATTTTGCACCAAAGTCTAGGATTATAAACTGGATCACAGGGGGTTTGAATACCCATGTGGCGCATCATTTGTATCCCCAGATATGTCATGCTCACTATTATGCACTCACTCCCATTATAGAACAGTATTGTAAAGAGCATGGATATAATTATATGAAGGAAACGTTCAGCAACGCAATGCTTTCACATTTTAAATACCTGAAAAAACTTTCAAGACCATGAAGTATTTAATTATCGGCGCTGGTCCGGTTGGCCTTGGCACAGCACGGGTTTTGAAATCAAGAGGAATTCCATATGAACAGGTGGAAGCTGATCGTGAAGTGGGAGGCAATTGGTTGCATGGAGTTTACCGGACAGCATATGTTTTGTCATGTAAACAGGTAATGGAATTTCCCGAACACCCAATGCCTGCTGATTATCCTGATTTCCCTTCTCAATCACAGTTAAGTAAATATTTGATCGAGTATTCTCATTTTTATCAGTTGAGGGAAAATATTTCATTTAATAAAAAAGTAGTCTGGGTTGAACCTGTGTTAAACAACAACTGGAAAGTATGTTTTGAAAATGGAACAACTGAAATATATACAGGTGTACTTATTTGCAATGGTCATCATTGGAGTAAGCGATATCCAAAATATCCAGGTGAATTAACCTGCCAATATTTTCATTCAAAAGATTATACGGGTCCTGAACAACTTACAGGAAAAAAAGTTTTAGTAATTGGTGCTGGAAACTCAGGCTGTGATATTGCCTGTGAAGCAGCAAGAGTTGGGACTGGATCTTTTCTCAGCATGCGGCGAAGCGTTTGGATCTTTCCAAAATCATTTATGGGAAAACCGCTGGGGCAAATGCAATTACCAAGGATGCCTCGCTTCATTGAATCTGCTCTCATAAGGATGCTGATCCGGCTTACTTTCGGAAAACATTCTCAGTACAACCTTCCAAAACCCACATATCATTTTTTCGACAGGCATCCCACTGTCAGCGAAGAACTCCCTTATTACTTGCGGCATGGAAGAGTGAAGTTGAAACCTGATATAAAAATGTTTGATGGTCAAATCATTCATTTTGTTGACGGGACATCTGAGAAATTTGATACAGTAGTTGCTGCAACAGGTTTTAATCTTGATTTTCCCTTCCTTCCTGATGAATTGGTGAGAAAGGAAAAAAGCCATTTGAAAGTTTTTGGTTATGCCTGTTATGAGGATTACAAGGGTTTATATTTTATTGGATGGCAACAGGTACGTGGTGGTGTAGGTTCACTGGTAAGCAGGTACGCAGAGGTGATTGCCAATTTTATAGAAGTGGAAGAAAAAACGGGGCAGCCCATGGGAAGTGTTTTGCAATCGATGGGAGAAAAAACTCCTGAATCACACTTGATTGGTTCCAAAGAAATGTTTCAGTGGATAAAGAAAATGAATGTGCCCCGACTGATGCGGTATGCTTCAAAACTTAAATCACTGCAGAACAAAAACAAAATGATCACTACCGCATCGTCAGTTAAGGGTCAAAAAATTGCAGTCTTCTGAAATTCAAAAAATTACCGCTATTTTGCGGCCTGTTGAACTATCACATTATGCCGTATGCCGACTGTTTATAATTTTTTCCCGGCATAGTGTAGTTGTTGGAAGTACATCGGCACGGTAGTAGATTAGGTTAAAGTAGGGATCGGTGATCAAGGTCGATGTCTCAATAAAATGCAACCTTTCCAGGAAAACATCACTCTCTGTTGAGACTTAATCCTGCCCATCGCACATACCTGTTCGTTTATAAAAAATTGAAGATTAATAATATATGGTAATCGATCATACCGTTTTATGTGTAGATGATGACCCGGAAGACCTTCAGTTTTTAAGGGAGGCTTTAAACGAGGTCGGACATCAATACAAGGTGATTACTGCCAGTGATGGGGTTGAAGCTTTAAACCAGTTACAGCAGATGAAGGAATCAGGCGAATTGCCCTGCCTCATCGTGCTTGATGTTAACATGCCTAAAATGGATGGAAAACAAACATTTTCTAAGATCCGCAACCACGAAGATTATTCACATATCCCCATCGTCATTTTTTCTACTTCCAACAATCCCATGGATAAGTTGTATTTCAATATGCAAAAAGTAGAATACTTCACTAAGCCCATCAATTTTGAAAATTTTGTTCAGGTTGCAGGTCAGATGCTGAACTATTGCCACACCCCCACTAGATAATTTTTGATTTTGGATTTTTGATTTTGGATTTTGGATTTCTTCAAAGGTTCGAAAAAACGTTTTATTAATAAAACCAAAAAGGTTTAACGTTCCCTCGCAAACTTGCCAGAGGGATTATTGAACATATAATTGCTTAGAATTATTATATATCTCTCCGCACCGTCTCACCAATGGGATGGCGGGACAGAGTTCTCCACTTATTCTTTGTAAATCTGATCGAACGAAAGCAATAGCCAGTGATTGTTTTTTTATTCCTTTCTGTTTCGTGTAATTCGTCCTAATTCGTGTTATTATCCATTCACGATCTCACCTCCATTCGGATGTAAAAATTGTCCCGTTATGTAAGCTGAATCCTTACTTGCAAGAAATAAATAACTGGGGGCAATTTCAACAGGTTCGCCGGCTCGTTTCATTGGAACATCGCTGCCATGCTTAGCAACTTTTTCTGGTTTGAAGCTTGACGCAATCAGTGGCGTCCAGATTGGACCTGGTGCAACACCGTTAACACGAATGCCCTTTTCAACAAGGTTTGCAGCAAGACTTCTAGTAAAAGCAACGATGGCTCCTTTGGTTGATGCATAGTCAATCAGCGTTGCACTGCCCCGGTACGCTGTTACAGATGACGAGTTAATAATACATGAACCTTTCTTCATGTGCGACAATGCATATTTCGTGATCCAGAAATATGAATAAATATTTGTGGCAAAAGTTTTTTCCAATTGTTTGGTTGAAATCCCTTCAAGATTTTTGCTTTCATAGTGGATGGCAGCGTTATTCACCAGGATATCGATGCGGTCAAACTCTTTGATAGTTTTCTGAATTACTTTTTTACAATGTGCTTCTTTACTGATATCGCCTGAAATTAAAATGCACTTTCGATTATACTCCATCTCAATAGAATCTTTGGCGTCCTTTGCATCTTTATGCTCATTGAGGTAAGAAATAGCAATATCAGCACCTTCTTTTGCAAATAATAAAGCAACTGCTTTTCCAATACCACTATCACCACCAGTAATAAGTACTTTTTTCCCGTATAGCTTTCCATTTCCCCTCGAATGATCATCTGTTTTCGGAACAGGAGTCATATTCAATTCAATACCCGGGCGTGGTTGTTTTTGTGGCTTGCGAAGATTCTTTTTGGGATTAGCTTTCTGCATTATGAAAATTTGAAATAAAAACTGTAAAAACTAAGCCATCTTCCATTTATTGTAGGGTGATACAAAGAATTTTCGACTCCGATACCAGGAAGGAAAATCCAAAATCAAAAATCCAAAATCAAAAATAAAAAAAGAGGGTTTGGAGTAACCCAAACCCTCTGTATCTCTCAAATCCCTGCGCTGGCATTATCCAGATCAGGTGAATGTGGGTATGTTCTCAGGTTCT
>CAZCKF010000389.1:0-3704 GCA_964499155.1 uncultured Chitinophagaceae bacterium | reverse complement strand
AAATATTTTTCCTTCCTTTTCGAACAACATTCCAGGTGCAGTTCCGCGGGGATTGGAAAGTACAGTGCAATTGTCAGGCAGATCAGCCTGTTGTAAATTCCTTTCAATGATCGGCCTTTTTAAAACATCAGTAAACAGGTGATGTAGCCATTTCTCCGTTTCAGCATGTCGTACGAGTTTGCCTCCAAAGTATTCGCACAACAAAGGTTTGGTAATGTCATCCGCAGTGGGGCCCAAACCTCCGGTAATAAGGATGATGTCAGAAAATTGAGATTCCTGGTCAAGTGTTTGCCACACCTGTTGCCAGTCATCACCAACAGCAATTCTGCGCTGAACCCAAATACCGATTTTGTTCAGTTCACCAGCCATCCAGGCGCTGTTGGTGTCAATTGTCTGTCCAATCAGTAATTCATCGCCGATCGTTATAATCGAAGCATTAACAGCATGTTTCATTGATCTGCCAATCATTTAAATAATTTGCAATGTAATACTGTTTGGATATGACAAAATATTTGATCGGTTTGTTTTTGCTGACATCGACTGTAGCTGACTCGCAGACTCTAGAAAAAAAGCTCGCGGCTGCTTACAAAACATTTACCAGCGATTCTCAACTCAGGTACGCAACAACTTCTTTATATATCGTGGATGCTCATTCTGGTAAAACTGTTTTTGATCACAATTCAAGAGTTGGTCTTGCACCCGCTTCGACGCAAAAAATAATAACTGCAGTTACTGCATATGAATTGTTGGGGAGTAATTATCAATGGAAGACTGTGTTGGGGGTTGATGGAAATATTTCGAATGGAAATCTGGATGGAGATCTCTACCTGATTGGCAGTGGTGATCCAACAATGGGAAGCTGGCGATATCCAACAACGAAGGAAGAATTCTTTTTTGGACACTTTATGGATGTGCTAAAAAAGGCTGGTATTCGCCGAACAAATGAAAAAAGTAACATAGTTTTTTACAGCGGCAATTTTGAGGATATGATGTATGCAGGTGGCTGGTCATGGGATGAAATCGGTCAGTATTACGGTGCAGGGCATCGTGCATTCAACTGGAGAGAAAATCAGTTCGATATTTTATTTAACACTGGTTCAAAAGTTGGAGACCCCGTTGAAAAAGTTTCTATAGATCCTGTGTATGTTGACTATAACATGTCAATTGCAGAACTTACAACGGCAAAAAAGGGCTCAGGTGATAATGCATATGTATTTCTCGAACCCAATTCAACCTATTCAATGAAAGTTGCAGGTACATTACCTGCAGAATCAAAGGACTACAGGGTTTCTGCTGCACATCCTGATCCCGTAAAGTTTTTTACTGGCTATATTGGTATGCTTGATAACCGTGAAAAAGCGCCGGGATTTGAAAATTTGCTCACATCTGCTACATGGGGTCATATCGAGAAACCTGCTGGACTAAAGACCATTCACACTTTCACCTCTCCACCATTTGATTCAGTGATTTATTTCTTTAATCGAAGGAGTATTAATTTGTATGGAGAAGCACTGATCCGAACAATTGCTTATGAAAAACAGGGATTCGGAAGACTGGATAGTGGGTTATCAATTTTACGACGCTTCTGGAAGGAAAAAGGGATAAATGAGAATGAATTGAATATGAAAGATGGGTCAGGGTTATCTGCGGGTGCCCGCGTTACCACTCATGCAGAAGTAGAAGTATTGAAATATGCCAAAACACGTAAATGGTATAATGCTTTTTATCATTCATTACCCGAATACAATAACATGAAGATGAAGAGCGGAACGATTGCCGATTGTAAGGGTTTTACAGGCTATCATAAAGCTGCAAATGGAAAGGAATACATATTTTCATTTATTGTAAACAATTACAACGGCTCTTCGACGAGGCTGGTGAATAAGATGTATAAAGTGCTCGATGTGCTGAAATAAATTTGAGAGATGATTATTATTGAGTGAAAGGTGAAAAGTGAAAAGTGAACTTTAGTTCGAAGCGTTTTCTTTTTCCGAAAACTACTCTGTGTGATTATTTTTTTGGAACAATGCAATTCTTTTTAATCTGTTAATAATTTAAAATGAGTAAGCAGTCTTATTCTAATCATCGGCGCCTCGTTCCGGGTTTTCACGGATTAACCTGGCTTCTTCTTTTAATTTTTTTGGGTGGGGCAATCAATAATGCGTTAAAGGCTGATGAATCGAATGATTATTCAGCATGGCTGCTGGTATTGGTGGGTGTGATTCTCATACTTCTGTCCTGGTTTACCAGGAGATTTGCGCTTGTTGCACAGGACCGCGCCATCAGGGCCGAAGAAAAATACAGACATCTTGTTTTGACTGGCAAACCATTACCACAATCCATTAAAATGAGCCAGGTGATTGCATTGCGATTTGCATCAGATGAAGAATTTCCAGCTCTGGTGGAAAGAGCGGCCGCTGAAAAAATGAGTCCAGCACAAATTAAAAAAGCAATAAAGAATTGGCGTGCTGACTATCACAGGGTTTAACGTTGCATGAAAGGCAGAGAAATTTCGATCAGCCAGGGTGCAAGAAAACACGTGATCCAAATAACCAGTATAAGTAATTTTCCAGCTATTGATAAATCCTGAATGATTGAACGTTGAAGTAATCCTTTTACCGCCTCTACAACTTTGTCTTCGTCATTCGCATAAGTAAATGGGGGCACTGGGGGCACCTTACCTAATGAAGCATGATTTTCTCTTATTAAAATGTTTCGCATCTTCCAATAATCTTCATCAGGCATGTCCTCATATGTCGTATCAAGATTTACTCCTTCATCCTCTACTTTCTTTGTAATGACATCATATTCTGTATCTGATCTCAATCGCAAAAGCATCATCAGTGGAAAAATCAAAAGCACATACCAGCCCGATCTCCAGGCAACCCATGCAAGAGCTGAGGCTGAAATGATAATAAATATTTTACTGATCATTTTGTATTCATCCAGGAAAAGTCGGTTCAGTAATTGCCCCCCATCGAGCGGATAAATTGGTAAAAGATTAAGCAGATTTAAAAAGACAAGCAATTTGGCTGTGATATCCAACAGGTGATCGTGTAAGTAATAACTATTCAGAAAATAGAGTGCAAATCCAAGCAGGATCCCTGGTAATGGACCTGCAAGCAATATGATCGATGATTGTGTTTGTGAAACTTCTCTTTTCGTGCCTGAAGCATAAGCACCAAGCAGGGGGATGAAAAATATTCCCAGTTCGGTATATCCGAAATATTTCATGGCAAAGAAATGCCCGAGTTCATGAAAGATCACAACAGCCGTTAAAATGAGAAGTATGGTTACATTATGACTGAGCAAAAAATAACCAAGAGCGAGATACAGTAATAAAGAGGTTAATGATTTTACCCAGACGTTTGATTTTTTTTCTTCGACCTCAGGTTTGGGTGGGACGGGATTTGGGCTGGACATGTTTTCAGGGTGATCCTGCATTTGCCGAAGATAGTTTTTGCGGAATATTCAGTCAAGCAGAATACACAGTTATTTCACTTGATCAGGAAGATTGTTCGTTTGATGCTGAATTAAAATATGGTTTGAGTTTATCAATCATTTCGCCAGGCATCCTGGTTTTTCGCATCGAATTACGGTCCATGAAAAACAATACGATCCTGCCATCCACCAAATGTTCTCCCTTTTCATTGAATACCTGGTGATGAAATTCAATTTTATGCCTTGCAGGCAGCTCCCTGATC
>CAZCKF010000388.1:0-3709 GCA_964499155.1 uncultured Chitinophagaceae bacterium | reverse complement strand
CATGCGGATCTTCAACATCCACATTTACATAAAATGTTTTTAACTCACGGATCACATCAGCCACTTTTGAATTCCGGATATCACTGACATTCTCTTTGAATGTCGCACCCTTGATCAAAACTTTTGCAGATTTCACATCACCGGAATTGCGAATGATATGCTGCACTACTTTTTTCGCAACATAGTTTCCCATGTTATCATTGATGGTACGGCCTGCAAGAATTACCTGTGATACATAACCAAGTTCGCGCGCCTTGTAAGTGAGGTAATAGGGATCTACACCAATGCAATGTCCTCCAACAAGTCCGGGCTGGAATTTCAGGAAATTCCATTTTGTTCCTGCAGCCTCCAGCACTTCAAAAGTGTTGATCGACATTTTATCAAAAATGATCGACAACTCATTCATCAATGCAATGTTCAAATCGCGTTGTGTGTTTTCAATGATCTTGGCTGCTTCTGCTACCTTAATGGAAGATGCACGATGCACGCCTGCTCGTACAACAAGTTCATACACTTTTGCAATTTCCTCGAGTGATTCTGCGTCACATCCGGAAACAACCTTGATGACATTTGGAAGAGTATGTAGTTTGTCGCCCGGATTAATTCTCTCCGGTGAATATCCGATCTTAAAATCCTGCACTCCTTTCAACCCGGAAATTTTTTCAATGATCGGAACACAATCATCCTCCGTACAACCCGGGTAGACAGTTGATTCGAAAACAACATAATCGCCCTTCTTGATAACCTGGCCGATTGTTTTTGAAGCTTTCTGAACAGGCACCAGGTCTGGGATGTTGTGTTCATCAACAGGCGTGGGCACTGCCACCACAAAAAATTTCGCTTCTCTTAATTCATCTATTGAACATGTGAAATGAATATCACATCCAGCAAAGGCCTCTTTCTCCAGTTCATTGCTCGGATCAATTCCCTGCTTCATCATTTCAACACGCTTTTCGCTGATGTCAAAACCGATCACTGAAATCTTTCTTGCAAACTCCAGTGCAATGGGCAAGCCCACGTATCCGAGACCGATCACTGCAAGCTTCGCTTTCTTATCAACTAATTCCTGATACATTCTTTCTCCTATTTGACTGATTCTCTTTTTTTAAATTCTTTTGGCAATTTTCTTAACTCTTCTGGTGGAAGTGATTTGAAATATTCATAGGTGATCTTCAGTCCGTCCTTCCTGTTCACTTTTGGCTCCCAGCCAATAATTTTTTTTGCTTTCGAGATATCTGGACGTCTTTGCTTGGGATCATCCACGGGCAACGGCTTGTGTACAATTTTTACGGTATGGCCCGTCAGCTCCAGTATTTCCTGTGCAAATTCCAGCAGTGAAATTTCATCAGGATTTCCAATATTCATTGGCTGATCATAATCGCTCAACAACAACCTGTAAATTCCTTCCACAAGATCATCAACATAACAAAATGATCTTGTCTGTGATCCATCACCGAAAACAGTAAGGTCTTCCCCACGCAATGCCTGTCCAATGAATGCAGGCAATGCTCTTCCATCATTCAAACGCATACGCGGACCATAGGTATTAAATATCCTCACGATGCGCGTTTCCACTTTATGAAAAGTATGATAGGCCATTGTGATGGATTCCATGTATCGCTTTGCCTCATCGTACACACCACGCGGTCCAACAGGATTTACATTCCCCCAATATTCTTCTGTCTGCGGATGAATAAGCGGATCTCCATATACCTCACTTGTTGAGGCAACAAGTATCCGTGCATTTTTTGTTTTTGCAAGTCCTAGACAGTTATGCGTGCCCATCGCGCCCACTTTCAATGTTTGGATCGGGATTTTTAAATAATCGATCGGGCTTGCAGGTGATGCAAAATGAAGAATGTAATCAAGCTCGCCAGGAATATGAATAAACTTGGTAACGTCGTGATGATAGAACTCGAATTGT
The DNA here is from genome assembly GCA_964499155.1 of uncultured Chitinophagaceae bacterium. Lineage (GTDB taxonomy): Bacteria > Bacteroidota > Bacteroidia > Chitinophagales > Chitinophagaceae > CAZCKF01. The sequence continues at coordinate 1,785 of CAZCKF010000388.1, read as the reverse complement.
TCAAGCGGGAACAAATGCTGAATGTTTCTTAGATCGCCTGTGATGAGGTTGTCCATGCCCACCACGTGATGACCCTCTTTTATGAAGCGGTCACACAAATGAGAACCCAGAAATCCGGCCGCACCGGTAATTAAAACTCTTTTTTGTTGCATACTGGTTAGTTGGCTGTTTCCCGGCCGACACTTTCATAATGAAAACCAAGTTCCCTGATGGCTGGAACATCAAACAGGTTCCTTCCGTCGAAGATAACTTTGTTCTTCATTTGCGTTACCATTTTGAGAAAATCCGGTGTTCTGAATTCATTCCATTCAGTGGCAATGATCAGGGCATCAGTTTCTTTCAAACAATCATACTGGCTTTCTGCATATTCCACTTTGTCACCGAGCAGGCAACGTACATTGTTCATTGCTTCCGGATCAAACACACGCACCGTTGCTCCTTCTGCAAGAAGTGCGTCGATCATATACAAAGCAGGTGCTTCACGAATATCGTCTGTATTCGGCTTGAATGCCAATCCCCACATGGCAAACTTTTTACCTTTCAGGTTGTTTGAAAAATATTTTTTGATCTTAGGAATGAGATGAAGTTTTTGTTTTTCATTCACCTCCATGACCGCTTCAAGAATATGAAAGGGGTAATTCACTTCATGAGATGATTGTACCAATGCCTGCACATCTTTCGGAAAACAACTTCCGCCATAACCGATACCTGGAAATAAAAAACGTTTACCAATTCTTTCATCACTGCCAATTCCCCTGCGCACCATATCAACATCCGCATTCACGAGTTCGCACAATTGCGCGATCTCATTCATGAAGGAGATCTTAGTTGCAAGAAATGCATTGGCTGCATATTTGGTAAGTTCAGCAGAGCGTTCGTCCATGTAAATAATCGGGTTTCCCTGCCTTACAAATGGAGAGAACAGGTCTCCCATGATTTTTTTTGCACGTTCAGATGTGGTCCCAATCACTACACGATCTGGCTTCATAAAATCTTCAACAGCCACACCTTCACGTAAAAACTCTGGATTAGATACGACATCAAACTCACCTTTGTAATTTTTTTCAACAGCTCTTTTTACTTTCTCGGCAGTACCAACAGGCACGGTGCTTTTATCAACAATAACTTTATAACCTTTCATCAGTTTTCCAAGGTCTTCAGCGACACCGAGAACATATTTAAGATCGGCTGATCCATCTTCTCCCGGAGGAGTGGGAAGTGCGAGAAAAATTATCTCAGCGTCACGAATGCCTTCTTCCAGATTTGTTGAGAAAAAAAGTCTTTCTTCTTTTAAATTTCTTAAAAATAATTTTTCAAGACCCGGTTCGTAAATGGTGATCTCACCCTGCGAAAGTTTGCGGACCTTTTCCGCATCAATGTCAATACAGTTAACATGATTACCCGTATCTGCAAAGCAGGTACCTGTAACCAATCCGACATAACCTGTACCGACTACAGCAATTTTCATGTGGCTTGTGGTTTAATGTGCTTTACTGAATTCAAGCACTTTTGATGTAATAAATGAAAGCTGCTCTTCATCCATTTCTGTATGAATCGGCAGGCTAATAACTCTTTGCGTTAACCAGTCTGTGATGGGCAGGTCGACGCTGGCAGACTGAAAATGTTCAAACATTTTCTGCCTGTGGCCTGGCACAGGATAGTAAATCATGGATGGTATTTCATGTTTGGCCAGGTATTCATGTAACTGGTCACGATTCAATCCTTCCAACTGCATGGTGTATTGGTGGAATACATGCTTGCTGTAAGGTGCACGATATGGAGTCG
>CAZCKF010000387.1:0-3714 GCA_964499155.1 uncultured Chitinophagaceae bacterium | reverse complement strand
GCCCGTGATCATTTCAGTCACGGTATGCTCAACCTGGATACGCGGATTAACCTCTATAAAATAAACCTGTTCTGAAGCATCTACAAGAAATTCCACCGTACATGCATTATTGTAATTCACTTCACGGCAGATAGCGATCGCATATCCATATAATTTTTTCCTTGCCTCATTTGATAATTTGAATGCGGGTGCCACTTCAACAATTTTCTGAAACCTTCTTTGCAGAGAACAATCACGTTCAAAAAGATGAACAATGTTTCCATGCATGTCTGCAAGGATCTGCACTTCGATGTGCTTTGGGTTCTCAACGTATTTTTCAAAGAATACTGTGTCGTCACCAAATGCATTCAATGCTTCGCGCCTGGCTTCGGGAAAAGATTTTTTTAAATTTTCCTCATCGCGGATCACACGCATGCCTCTACCTCCACCACCAGATGCCGCTTTTAACATGAGGGGAAAACCGATGCGTTTTGCTTCGAGCGTTGCAGTTTCTATATCTGCAAGTGGAATGTTGCTGCTTTCAATGATTGGAATGTTACAACGTTGTGCAACTTGTTTTGCAGAAACTTTATCACCAAGTTGCTGCATCACCTCAGGACGAGGGCCGACGAAAATGATATTATTTTCAGCACAAGCTTTGGCAAGCTTTGAATTTTCTGAAAGAAAACCATAACCAGGGTGAATCGCATTGGCCCCGCATTCTTTCGCAGTGCGAATGATCTCATCAATATCAAGATAAGGTTTTAAGGGTTCATTGTCAGCGCCGATCTGGTATGCTTCATCAGCTTTATATCGGTGCAATGAATAGCGGTCTTCGTATGTAAAAACAGCAACGGTTCTAATTTCAAGTTCTGAACAAGCTCTTAAAATCCGGATTGCAATCTCTCCTCTGTTTGCTACCAACAATTTTTTAATTCGTTGCATTATGCCGCGTTGTATCTACAAGTTAGTTATCAATGGACAATCAGGATGAAACCAGATATTTATTGCTGGTCGCATACGCATGCACTTTTCAAACTCCATTCTTCAAATCCTGTATCCATATCTTTGCCGGAATGAAAGAACTATCCATTGTCATTACCGTAATGAATGAGGAGGATAATATTCAACCTCTTTTCAAGGCCATAAAAAATGCTTTACAAGGTATTGATTATGAAGTTATTATGGTAGATGATGGGTCTTCTGACAAAACCCGGCAACGCATTCTTGAATATGCTGATGATAAAATTGTGCTTGTTGAGTTGAGAAAGAATTATGGACAGAGTACGGCGATGACTGCTGGTATAGATCATTCAAAAGGAAAATACATAGCGCTGCTTGATGGTGATCTTCAAAATGATCCGGAAGATATTCCTTTCATGCTCGACCTGTTGAAAAGAGAAGACTGGGATGTGGTGGCAGGAAACAGAAAAAATAGAAAAGATGGTGCGCTGCTAAGAAAATTTCCGAGCCGCATTGCGAATTATTTGATTCGTCGCTGGACAAAAGTTTATATAAAAGATTACGGTTGCACTTTAAAAATTTTTAAAAGAGAAATTGCAGAAGATCTTGGATTATATGGTGAGCTTCATCGGTTCATTCCTGTACTTGCAGCTATGCAGGGTGCTCGAATTACCCAGGTGGATGTTAAGCACCATGCACGCCAGTTCGGGCAATCTAAATATGGTTTGAGCCGAACATTCAGAGTGATGAGTGATCTTGTTACAATGGTTTTCTTTCGCAGGTACATCCAGAAACCAATGCATTTGTTCGGAACAATTGGTTTTATAAGTCTTGCACTCGGTATCCTGATCAATATTTATTTATTGATTTTAAAAATCCTCGGAGAAGATATTTTTGGTCGACCTCTTTTGATTTTAGGGCTAATGCTTTTATTGGGAGGCATTCAATTGATTACAATTGGAATCATTGCTGAGATCAGTGTGCGTACCTATTTCGAATCTCAGAATAAGAAAACTTACCAGGTGAGGAAGGTTTACCAGGCGAGGCATGAGCAACCGGCGCTGGAGATAACAGTTTGATTTTAGATTTTAGATTTTAGATTGCGGGGGAGTGATTTAATTTGAACAGTTTCGTCGCTGCACGCTGCACGCTTCTCGCCCATACCGGAAACGAGTAAATACTTCGTAATAAATGTGAATTAACCAAAAACAGAGAGTGCAATTGCTCATTCTCACATCAACAACACCATTCTGTGCTCTTCAAACCACTCATAAAATCGCCCCAGTCCCTCTTCAAGCTTCGTGTGCGGATTATATCCGAGTAATTTTTTCGCTTTTGAAATATCCGCAAATGTTTTCGGCACATCGCCTGGTTGATCAGGAAGCGTTTCGATCATTGCTTTTTTTCCGGTTACTTTTTCAATTGCCGCTATTAATTCTTTCAGTGTGACTGTATAATTATTTCCGAGGTTGATAATTTCAAAAGGCACATTTAGTGTAATCGCTTTTTCAATTCCACTCACCGTATCATCGACATAAGTATAATCACGACTGGTGCTGCCATCACCATACATGGTGATCGGATGGCCCTGAACAATGGCTTTTGTGAATTTATGGATCGCGAGGTCGGGTCGTTGACCGGGACCATACACTGTAAAAAATCTCAATGCAATAAAATTGATCCCGAAAAGCTTGCTGTACACATGCCCCAGCATTTCACCAGAGAGTTTTGTACACGCATAAGGACTGATGGGAAGGAGTTTTTCATCTTCCTTCCATGGAAAAAGAAAATTCACTCCATACACACTGCTCGAAGTCAAGCAAGTTCTGCAAACCAATAACATTCGATTGTTGATACGCCAAAGGATTCTGAATACTTGGACGAACTCCTGCTTTTGCTGCTAAATGAATTATTACATCTATTTTATCCTGAATTTCTGCAGTGAGATCATTTGCAGATGTGCTGCCAATATCTTTAACAACGAGCCTGAACCTTTCATCTCCTGCAAATGCTTCAATATTCTGTTTTTTAACCGCAGTTGAGTAAAACGGATCAAAATTATCTATGCACGTAATTTTTACATCACTTGTTTTTGAAAGAAGTTGTCTGATTAAATTGCTTCCAATAAATCCTGCTCCACCCGTAATGAGGTAATGTTTCATATTTTCCAGCCTGTTAATCCGTTAATGATACAAAGTAAACAATATAATTACTTCAGACTTGCGAGTGCAATTTGCATTATTTATGCTATCTGTCTTCTCGGTTATATCATCTTGTTAGGAAAACAGGAATCTTTCCTCAATATTCATTTACGGCATACAACTTTCCTCGATTATTTTTTTACGTATTGGACTTATTTTGGGGACAACCTGATCATCATTCCACTATTGCTTTTTTGCATTCTCATCAGAAGAGATATGGTGATACCAATGATTGTTGCTTATTTAATTTGTGTGGCACTAACCCAATTGTTTAAAAGAGTCATCTTCCCAGATGACCTGCGGCCTGTGAGTATTGAATTGGAAAACCTGAAACTCCGAAGGGTGCTTGGCAGAGAATTGCGATTGCACAACAGCTTTCCATCCGGCCATACGAGTATTGCATTTACAATGGCCATGATGTCTGTTTTTCTTGCCAATAATAAAATATGGGCTATTATTCTTCCTTTGCTTGCGGTGCTGGTTGGGTATTCAAGAGTTTACCTGGGACAACATTTTGTCACAGATGTATTGGGAGGAATATGTGTGAGCCTAATAGCTGTGTGGGTCACTG
>CAZCKF010000386.1:0-3723 GCA_964499155.1 uncultured Chitinophagaceae bacterium | reverse complement strand
GGAAATATATTTTACTCCCCATGTACTCAAACCATTGCTCATCATAAAATTCAAAAAACTGAGGATAATGATGGGCCACCATTCATTTCCCTTTGGAAGCGGTGCACGTTTGACTGCAAAAAAAATAACATAACAAAGTCCACCAATCAATTGCCTGATACCAGCCATCTGCAAAGCAGGCATATGCTTCACTCCTTCTTTAGAAGCGATCCATGTTGTTCCCCAAAAAAAGCAAACAAGACCAAGTGCGAAATATGCTTTTGCTCGCCTGCCCTTTTTTCTGATTGTAAGCGGGTTGAATACCGAAAATTTTTTCAGTACGGAAATGAATGGTGAGTTGTATGGATTTGTTTCCTGCATTGTACTCAGTGACGAAAATGCCGCATTCCCGTTATTACCATTACCAAATTGTTTTTTTTACAGTAATCAATTGAATCTTTATCCCGAATCGATCCCCCAGGTTGTATAAATGATGAAACTCCTTCAGCATGTCCCATTTTTACACAATCATCAAATGGGAAAAATGCATCGCTGGCCATGACCGCTCCAGAAAGATCATTGTTGAACTGTTTTGCTTTTTCAATTGCCTGCCTCAACGAATCGATCCTGCTCGTTTGGCCACAACCTTTACCGATAAGACGTTGATCTTTCACAAGCGCAATTGCATTTGATTTAAGATGCTTGCATACCTTATTTGCAAATTCAAGGTCTTTTCTTTGTTGTTCGGTAGATTCTCTTCCACCTTCTTCTTTCCAGTCTTTCACATTTCCTTTATCAATCTGTTGGCTCAATGTTCCATTCAGAATGCTTTTGCTCATTATAGAAGGATAATCAAATCCCGCATGATATTTTAAAAGAATGCGATTCTTTTTTGTTTTTAAAAGATTTAGTGCGTCATCATTATACCCCGGAGCGATGAGGACTTCGAAAAAAATCTCATTGATCCCTTCTGCTGTTTTGCTGTCAATCGTATTGTTTGAAACAAGCACTCCACCAAATGCACTTTCAGGGTCGCCGGCTAATGCTTCTTTCCACGCATCTGAAACATTTTGTCGTGAAGCAATTCCGCAGACATTCGTATGCTTTATAATGGCAAATGTTGGTTGATCAAATTCACTGATCAGTTGAAGTGCCGCATCAATATCGACGAGGTTGTTGTAAGAAATTTCTTTTCCATTCAATTGTTCAAACACCTTATCAAGCTCTCCTTCGAATGCAGCCTGCTGGTGTGGATTCTCACCGTATCGCAATGATGTTTTTTTCGAATTTATTTTTTTTGAGTTATTAAAATAATCACTGATGGCAATGTCATATTCTTTCACTACCTCAAAAGCGCGTGCTGCAAATGCACGTCTCTGTTCGATTGTAGTTGTACCATCCTGCTTGTCCAATATTTTATAAAGCTGAGCATAATCGTTTTTATCAGCAATAACGACAACATCCCTGTGATTTTTTGCTGCTGCCCTGATCATTGAGGGACCGCCGATATCAATTTTTTCAATGATTGCATTTTCATCTGTTGTTGAAGCCACTGTTTCCTGGAATGGATAGAGATCAACAATAACAAGATCTATTTCCGGAATATTATACAGGTTCATTTCCTCAGGATCTGTTTCATGATCTCTCCTTCCAAGGATTCCACCAAAGACAGAAGGGTGCAGTGTTTTCACGCGACCTCCGAGAATAGAAGGGTAAGATGTGATGTTTTCAACAGCAGTTACCGGCACATCAAGTTTTTTAATAAACTCCTGTGTGCCACCAGTTGAATAAATTGTAACACCCTGGACAGACAATAATTTCACAAGCGATTCCAGTCCATCTTTGTAAAAAACTGAAACCAGGGCAGAGCGTATCCTTTTGTCCATCTTTAATTTTTGAAATGACAAACCATCCCGGGCAGGGATGGCAATCGTTGAAGCGGTCAAAGGTAAGTCACCTCCATTTTTCCACAAAAGCACCAGATTCGGCTACATCATAAAAGGGGATTTCCTGTTTATAACATGATTCCCCTAGTTTTTTTCTTTTATAAAATGAATTGCTTGCATCAGCAATAACAAAACCCACTTTTATATTTTTAATTACAACATCGGCTTTGGCGTTGTGTATCACTACCAAGTAATCAATGCTTTTTGCCGCCGGAATTTTAACTGAACCTGAATCGAGCAGCATTATTTTTAATTCATTTAATTTATAGAGGCGGGTTTCAACACCGAGTGATTCAAATTTTTGACTCAGACCGGATGCAAACCTTGATTTATTTAACAGCGAATCTGCATAAATCGAGTTACCTGTATGTATCCCTTGTTTTCCAGAGAAAAGATCCATTAAAACATATTCTTGATGATGATATACGATAAGGCCAACCTCGTGTTTTACTGCATTTCTGGTTTTTACAAAAACGAAATTTAAGCATAGCACAAACAGGCTGAATACGAAGAAGCTGGTTGCTTTGTTTAAAAGCCAGGCTGCAAGAAGAAATATGCAGGCATAAATAATAATCGTCGTTGCAAGATCTACCGGGAAAGGTGTGGTTGCAAAAGGGAATTTATCCAGTGCTCCAATAAAATCATTCATCATTTTAATCAAAAAAGAAATGATATTACCAAGAGGTTGGGCCAGTATTGGTAGAAATGATACTGCGCATAAGATAAGTTCAGCAAAAAGTATAACAGATGAAAGAGGAACTGCAACCAGGTTAGCCGGAAGAAAAAGATTGGGTACCTGGTGAAAGTAAAACAGGATCAATGGAAGCGTCAGTATTTGTGCAGCGAGAGTAACCGAGACCAATTCCCATACTTTTTCAAACAAATAATTTTTGAAGTAGAACCAGTTGTTGATCGCGCGTTGAAACAATAATATGCTGAGGACCGCAGCATAGGAGAGTTGAAATCCCACATCCCATAACCAGGATGGTTTATAGATCAGGAGGATGAGAGCAGAGAGGGCCAATGTATTATATATGGAAGATTTCCTGCTCAACATTCTACTTGCTGCAAGGCAGGTGAACATAACTGCCGATCGAACCACAGAAGCCTGGGCGCCTGCAATCAAACTAAAAATCCACAACGAGCCGATCGTAATCATCCCAATCAATAAATGCCCTTGTTTAATTTTTCTCAGTGGTTTTAGCAGAACAAGCAACACTGCATATATTAACCCGAGGTGCAATCCGGAAATAGCAATTACGTGTACTGTACCTGTTGATGAGTATGATTGTACAATTGTTTTATCAAGATCATTTTTATAACCGATGAGCAATGCTTCTGCAAGTCCCTGCTGTTGTTTTCCTGGAATATTTTTTCGAATAATGTCAATCGTTTTTGTCATTGCTGCATATAGAAATGTTTTTAATTTCTTTTTTCCCGGGCCGGTAATCATCTTAAATTCTGAGTGTTTCAGGTAAACCTGGTGAGTAATATTATTCCGCCTGCACCATGCAGCATAATTGAATTCTCCAGGATTCATGGCTTCTCTAACAGGCTGCATTTTTTTTGTTGTAATCAGGGTTGTGCCATAATTAATATTTCTATCCAGCGTATCCTTAGCGAAATAAATGATGCCCAATCCATTTTGTTTTTCCCATCCACCTTTGCGCAAAACCCACACAGAAGCATTTGCCTTGAAGGTTTTTGGTTTTTCAATAAGCGGTTCCTCTACAAAAAGCGCATAGAGATTTTCTTCATTTTGGCCATACCACCTGCTATCATGAATAATATTTCTTTG
>CAZCKF010000385.1:0-3730 GCA_964499155.1 uncultured Chitinophagaceae bacterium | reverse complement strand
TCCATGGGTAGCTGATTATATCGGCGAAATGATTGAAAACAATCTCGTATAACCATGGCTGTTATTAAATAAAAAAGGTAAACCAATGTATTGATATCTACTCATAATGAAAACCAAGTTCGTACCCTGTGATTTTTAATTGTCCAAGCATCGGGCTTTAATCCGTTCCCTTTTTAATGCTGTGCCAGCAAATACTTTTCCAGTTGGCGTATAGCTTCATCTTTTACTTGCTCATCTACATTTCCTTCCACTTTCCATTCATCATGTGTGCGCATTAATTTGAATTGCACATCACCTTCTGATTGAAATACATATTTTTCATTTTCAAAATACACAAGGAATTTATCCTCTATATTTTTTGAATTGATTGTGGCAGTGAACAATGGATCCATAATGATAATGCAGCAAATTCTTGACCACCTGGAATTTTGAATTTAAATTCTATCGAAGCGAACCTGCCTTACGGCAGGCAGGTTTTGAAATTTTGAAATCTTGAAATCCTGAAATAAAAATAGCCGGTCTCAACCGGCTATTCCCATTATAAAAAAAAGTCTCACCTGAACAATCGTCCAAGTAATCCTCCTGTATTTCCTCCAAATCCACGACCTCCATTGAGCATGGAAATCACCGAACCAAGACCACGGCCACCGACAAGCCCACCGAGTCCGCCACCCAAGCCACCCAGGCCGCTCCTGCTGGTACCTCTTCTCATTCCACCACTAAGCATACCTGCAAGCAACATGGGGCCGGCAACACCAAGTAATCCCTTAAGCAAGCCATTTCCATTTATGCCTGCCTGCTTGAATTTCTGATCAAGACCGAGCTTCGAAAGAAAATTAGGTTGTTGTACTTCCTCTGGTTCAAATTCTGTTTCGTTTGTTTTTTGAACAAATTGATCCAAAAGTGAAAATTGCTGCTTGGTAATGTTCAGGTATGAAGCAACCTGCTCGATCTTATCTTTTTCTTCCGTTGTGTATTGCTTGTCTGATTCAGCAAAGCTAATCATGTCTGTGATGAGGGAGAATCGCAGATCACTGTTTTTTAGGATATCAAGACATTTTTTCAATTCATCTCCTGATAATTCTGTTGCAGCCTGCGTAACAGCTTGTTTCTGGTTTTCAGAAAGGCCTGCTGCTTCTGCGATTTCCATTAAATGCTCTACCTCTTCTTCGGATGCCTGCCTGTCAGCCGTTGCAATTGATGCAATGGCTCCCAGGTACGCCCCCTTTTCGATGTCAGAATAATCTTTTAATATTTTTTCGTTTTCCATTTTTTATTTATTTATGAGTTAGCACCTGGGATTTTAAGTTTCCAGCCTGGTTGAATCAAATCAGGATCTTTGATCTTATCCCGGTTTGCTTCATAGATGTCACGCCAATTCACATTGTAACGCTCACCTATTTTACTGAGACTATCGCCCCTTACAACTTCATATTCCACCGGAGCACCTGCACCAGAAACCTGCAGATTCATAATCAAATCACCTGCGCGAAAATCCGGATCAATTTTTCCGTATTCATCCCATAATTGTTTTTTAACCTGCTCACTTGGAACATTTCCATCAATGTATAAAACGTTTCCATGTTCCCTTACTTTTAAATCACTGACACCTGCATTTTCGGCAGCACGAATCAGTTGATCGTATTTAACCTGGAGTGCCATAGTTTTTAATTTTTAATTTTTAATTCATTCTTTACCTGCTTCGGTTTGAGTTCATTCACCGCCTGGATCAATGGTTGCAAACGGTCGCGGTTAATTTCACCACGTAGTGTTACAACTCCATCATTGACATCCGCCGAGACGCCTTCATAATTTTTAACTATATCGCCAACAGTCTGCTTTAGTGTTGCGTCAGAATTAATTTCAACACGGTTGTCTGGTGTTGTAGTCTCAGTGTTGGTAGTTGTGTTTGTTTCAGCCTTTTTATTCTTACAACCGGTGTTGATAAAACCGGTAAAAAGACATAAGAAAATTGCTGTTTGCAAGAAGCGTTTGATCATAAATGTAAATTTTGAACCCTATTACATTCATGAATTATGCCATCCCCCGTTTAAATAGGCTCATTGCCATCGGCTAATCTTGCCGTTTCGCCTTCATCAAGGTCATCAGCAGGTTCAGATTGAAAATCAGGATCTTCTTCGATATCATCCATCGCCTCATGCCGGGCTGCGATTACATTTTCCTTATCACCAATTGGGTTTTCTGCAGGATTCTTTGCTGTTTTCTGTTCTTTTTCCCGGGGATCCATTTTTTATGACAGAAACTCAAAAATTTGTGCCAGCGATTTACTTTATGACATTATAACTTCTTCCGTGGCTAAGTGGATAAATAATTTTAAAAAAATGTAAGCGGATGTTTCGTTAGATATCAAATTAATATCGTCCAGATAGAGTTTTATGAAATCATTACCAACTTATTGCACGGAATTGGGAACAATTTTTGCTCAAGTAATATTATGCAAACTCAGTTCGCCCGCAACATTCATTTCACAAAACATATCAAGGCAAACGGAAGGGTAAGAGAATTCAACTTCCGCAAAATTCCTTCCCAGGATGAGCAACTGTTTCACGTGGATGTCAGTGATGACCGTGGAAACCGGCTGATCTTCCGCATGCAAAAGTCTAATAACGACCAATGGCGTCTCATCAACCTTGGTTTACCTCAGTGGGTTCATGATGCAGAAGGAAAATTGGGCGAGTTGATAGATGATGAAATGAAACAATTGGCGTAGCCAATTGAAGGTCCAGGATACAAGCGCTCAAGGTCCAGGAAAGATTCAAGGGTAATAAGGTTTAAGAAAAGGAACCAGGGGTTAAGTCGTTCATTGTCTTCTCCAAACTTTTCATCACTATCATTTCAGTGCACTGCATTCATCAAGCTGAAGCTTTTATCAAATAGCTCCTAAATTCGTAAAAAGTACATGAACTAATTACCCACAAGCCTATAACTGTGTATTAGCGTGAATTAGCTTTAATTAGCGTGAATTAGCGTGAAATTAGCGTGAATTAGCGTATGAATTTTGTAGACATCCTCCTCCTCATCATCATCCTCCTCTCATTATTCGCCGGATGGCGTCGGGGTTTTATTGTGGGTGTGATCGACCTGGCGATACTTGTTGGCAGCTTGTTAGCTGCTTTTGTATTATATCCCTACGTTACTGAACTTTTTAGAAGTTACATTCCTGCGCTTGGCGTTTGGACCCTTCCTGTGGCTTTTATTTTTGTCCTGGTTGCCGCCCGTATTATTTTCTCAATTATCATGAACCTGATTTTGCGTGGAATATCCGAAGACACGCATCGACATGAAATCAATCGATTTTTTGGATTAATACCAGGTTTTATTACAGGAATTATCTGGGCGACCATTGTTTCAGCTCTATTGCTGGCACTTCCCATAAATGAAACACTTACGTTAACTACGAGAGACAGCACTTTTGCAGGGAGGTTTGCCCAGCCTGCAGCCTGGCTTGAAGGTAAACTTGCACCTGTTTTCGAAGAAGCTGTTGAACAATCAATGAACCGGTTGACTGTTCACCCGGATTCAAAATCATCAGTTAAACTCAATTACACTGTAAAAAATCCAAAGGTCAGGGAAGACCTTGAAGCGCGCATGCTTGAAATGGTAAATGAAGAAAGAATCAAAGAAGGGTTACCTGCACTCAAACCAGATCCGGAAATGACACTGGTTGCAAGAAAACATTCACAGGATATGTTTGCACGAGGCTATTTCG
>CAZCKF010000384.1:0-3733 GCA_964499155.1 uncultured Chitinophagaceae bacterium | reverse complement strand
ATCCTTTATAAACTGAGATATTAAAAATACTTGAAGCGCTTCTTTAAGGCCTCCAACAGCTAAAAGCCAACAGCCAAAAGCTTGTTAGAGTTCAATTTAAGATTGCAGATTTTAGATTTAAGATTTGCTTCAATTTGAAATAACCTTTATTAACTGAGATATCAAAAATACCGGAAGCGTTTCTTTAAAGCCTCCAAAAGCCAAAAGCCAACAGCCAAAAGCTATTATAGTCAATTTAAGATTGCAGATTTTAAATTTAAGATTTGATGTCTGCAACAGCCAATAGCCAATAACCAACAGCCAACAGCCTTTTTACGTGGTGATTCTACTTCCTTGGTCTTCCAATTTAAACCTACTTTGCAAAACAATTCAATATCAATGTCTCGCTTTAAAAGATTGAACAGACACCTTGGGATTTTGCATGCAATCCCTTTTTACCTGAAAATGAAATCAGGAAAGCTTGACAATCTAACCCTGCCTTTTCTCACACATCCTTTTGCCATGCGTGACAATCCTTATGATTACGCCACTTTTGAAGAAGTGTTGTTGCACCGCACGTATGACATTTCATTTACTGCAAAACCAAACAGTATAATTGATGGAGGTGCAAATATTGGTTTGACCTCTATTTTTTTTGCATCACGTTTTCCCAATGCAAGAATTGTCAGCATTGAACCAGAAGATGGAAATTTTGAATTACTGAAAAAGAATGCAGCGCCTTACAGCAATATTACTCCGCTTAAAGGCGGAGTATGGAGTCATCACACATGGTTAAAGATCAGTGATGAAAGCGCTGGCAACAATGCCTTTACCGTAATTGAACAACCCACGCCTGTCAAAGATTCGATAGAAGCATTTGGAATATCAGAATTAATGCAACAGCACGACTGGGAGAGAATTGATGTTGTAAAATTGGATGTGGAAGGTTCGGAGAAGGAAATTTTCTCAGGAGGATTTGAATACTGGCTGCCAAAAACAAAGGTGCTTATCGTTGAATTGCATGACAAGATCAAACCTGGATGCAGCGAGGCGGTGATGTCGGCCACCAAACAATATGATTTTTCCATGAGACAGGAGGGAGAAAATCATATTTTCATCAACCACTCTTTGTAAACTCCTCAACAATTGTATAAAGGTTGACCGATTTTTTTTCTTTCAGTGCAGCGGAAATTTTTGACTCGAGTAATTGCCTGTCTATTCCACGCATTTTTTTAAGCTGGATCATATTCCAGGCTTTTTTGGTCAATATGTTTACATCAATTGAATGATTCGATCCTGCCTTTCTTTTTTCAATGGCTTTGTAAAGGTCTTCAATTCCTTCCCCGGTTGTCGCAACAGTTTTTAAAATCTCGATTTTCTCTCCGGGTTTGGTAAAAGCCGGGGCAAGCATGTGGTGAAGATTGGCAATATATGTTTCTGCCTCCGGCCTGTCAGCCTTATTTACAACAAATACATTTGCAATTTCCATCAAGCCGGCTTTCATGGTCTGAATTTCATCTCCACTCTCAGGAACCAGTACCACAACAGTAATATCAGCAAGTGAAGCAATTTCAATTTCACTTTGTCCGACACCGACCGTTTCGATTATAATCTCATCAAAACGTGCTGCTTTCAGTAAATCGGTCACCTCAATAATTTTTTCATTCAATCCTCCGAATGCACCTCGCGTTGCAAGTGACCTGATAAAAACTTCCTGGTGTGTATACCATTGACTCATTCTCACGCGATCTCCCAATATGGCGCCCTGGTTGAACGGAGAGGAAGGATCAATGCACAACACACCCACCTTTTTTCCAGCCTGGATGTAATGTGCGATCAAAGCATCTGTTATTGTGCTTTTCCCTGCACCGGGCGGACCGGTAATTCCGAGAATATGTGATTCAGTAGAGATATTCAGCTCTTTCATTAACACCTCATAGCCCTCCGCTTCATTTTCAACGAGACTGATTGCTCTTGCCAAGCTTTTCATATCTCCATTCTGAACATCATTTGCAAGGTTATCCAGCATATTCTCTGATCAATTTTTTATGTAATGGGTATCCGGGTTTAGATTTATACCCGGCAACTTGACAACACAAAATAAAATAATACGCAACACGCCCACTTTAATTCTTCATGCAGGAATAATCCTGACCATTTTTAGTATCAATCTCTACCGTGGATTCATTTCTGCAGGGTTGATTCTTTTTATAGTTGGTTCATTGTTCTTTTTGAGCAAAAACTTTCTGCAGAAATTGCTTTCCTCCCCGCTGCGTTTCGGATTAACTGTTTTGTTTTTCGTGCCTTTGATTTCAGGATTATGGAGTGACGATACAGAAACGTGGCGGGATATTATACGCATTAAACTTCCCCTTTTGTTTTTGCCACTTTCATTTTCTGCAATACTTCCAGTGACAAAAATGGAATGGAAGATCTACGGAATATTTTTCGTGGCTGTAATCCTCTCAGGAACAATGTGGAGTATTTACTGGTATTTTCAAGATACAGGTATTACTAACGAAGCTTATCTCAGTTCTAAGCTTCTGACAACACCTCTTGGAAATGATCATGTGCGTTTCAGTTGGCTAGTCAGCATTGCGATCTTTTTTTGCATCTGGCACCTGACAACGTTTGATTTCAAACTGCCGCTCCCCGTAATGGTGGTAGTGATTGCGTGGTTAATTATTTACCTCCACATTTTGGGATCTCGAATGGGACTTATTTCATTTTATGGAGGTATGCTTATTTTTTTAATTGCACACCTGAATAAATCAATGGGTGCGAGAATTTCACTTGTTGTATTGTTATTGCTTCCGGTTGGGGCATATTTTTTCCTGCCCACTTTTCAGAACAGGATCAAATACCTGCGATATGATGCTTCTTTCTATCTGAAAGGAAATTATCAATCCGGTACCACGGATGGAAATCGGGTGGCTTCCTGGAAATGTGGTGCTGAAATACTGTCAAATAATTTACTATTTGGTACCGGTGCAGGCGATGTCCATACTGAAACCACCAAATGTTATACTGACAAAAAACTAAACATGCAACAGCATGATATGATCTTACCTGGGAGTGAGTTGTTGATGTACGGATTATTTGCGGGCATTCCGGGTTTGATTTTATTTCTTTTTGCCATCGTCACACCATTTTTGGAAAGAGTCCGCCACTATTTGTTCTGGAATGTAATTTGCGCAACTGCAATTTTTTCAATTTTGTTTGATATTGGTCTTGAAGTTCAGTATGGTGTCATTAGCTTTTCATTTTTGTTGCTTGTGCTGAATGATTACCTGAGCCGGGAGAAAAAGATTTAATTACTTTGAGTCATGTTGCTTTCTGTAGTAATTGTTTGTAAAAATGAAGTGAATGTAATCGGGCGCACGCTTGAAAGTGTCAGGAGTGTGGCTGACGAGGTTCTGGTTTATGACAACGGCAGTACCGATGGGACGCAGCAATTGATTTTACAATCAGGTTGCAAACTGGTGGAAGGTAAATGGGAAGGATTTGGCTTGACAAAAGCAAAAGCAACCTTGCTTGCAAAAAATGACTGGATACTGAGCCTGGACGCAGATGAAGTACTTGATACAGAATTACAACAAACCATCAAAAACTTAAAAGACCCGGAAGCGCAAACAGTTTTTGATTTACAGTTCAAAAATTCTTTTGGAAAGAAGCACATCAGGTTCGGCGAATGGGGACATGATCATCATATCCGGTTGTTCAACCGCAGGCAGGTGCATTGGGATGAAGCACC
>CAZCKF010000383.1:0-3754 GCA_964499155.1 uncultured Chitinophagaceae bacterium | reverse complement strand
TTTGAAAGATGAACAGGTACCATAGAGACATGCGCCACCATTTTATGGTAGCAGTGGAAGTCGTTTCCGGAAAAATGTTTTGCATGCTGAATTGAATTTCCAGTACAACAGCAAGATCGATAACGAAGACCTTGCACCAAGTGAACAGGCTAAAACTGATATTTATGCGCAGGATGCGGCAGGCAGGCCTTATTCACCAGGGTGGTACACAGTAAACCTGAAAGCAAACTTGCAGATAACAAAACGATTTATGATCGGTGCAGGTTGGGAAAATATTACGAACCAGCGATACCGCCCATATTCGTCGGGGATTGTTGCACCGGGAAGCAATTTGATTATATCTGGAAGAGTTTCTTTATAAGGCTGTTGGCTGTGAGCTTTTGGCTATTGGAGACATTGAATTGGCTATGAAAAAAAATGTTGTATTTATCCGTGAAATCCAAATTCAATCCCCATAATCCGTGTTAATTATAAATTTTATCTAATGCCGAATACAAAAAGGATGGCGCGCTTCATTCGCCTGTTCAGGTACCTGCACAGGAAGATTGCAGTCTTTCTTTTTGTATTCTTTTTTATTATTTCCATTACAGGCCTGCTCCTGGGATTAAAAAAACAAACAGGTCTTTTAGCACCAACTGAAAAAGGGATTTCTGCACAATCGGACAAATGGTTAAGCATTGACAGTCTTCAGAAACTTGCAATTGCGTACCTGCATGATTCTGTTTCGAATGATTTATCAACGAAAATTGACAGGATAGACGTAAGAATGGAAAAAGGCATTGCCAAGTTTTTATTCGTTGATCATTACTGGGGAGTACAGATTGATTGCACCACCGGGGCACTGCTTCGCATCGAAAAAAGAAACAGTGACCTGATTGAAAACATCCATGATGGAACCATCCTCGACAACCTTTTCGGGACAGATGAAAAAGCCATGGTCAGTTATACGACGATAATGGGAATAAGTCTCTTACTCCTTACTGCAACAGGATTCTGGTTGTGGTTTGGACCGAAAAGACTTAGAAAGATTAAACACAGGCAGCATGGGTGAAGAGGCAACTGGTAGGAGGCAAAGAGCAAAGGGCAGTTTGAGAAAGAGGAACAGAAAGAGAAGAGGATCCTGGTAATGAAGCTCTTCAACTATGCTTTTCGGATCTGTAGGACTGATTCAATTCACGAAAACGTATCCGTGTAATCCGTCTTAATCCGTGTAATCTTATCAGAAAGAGAAAGAGGGTCGGTTTAATGAAGCTCTTCAACTATGCTTTTCGGACCTGTAGGACTGATTCAAATTCTCAGAAACATATCCGTGTAATCCGTCCTAATCCGTGTAATCAATTCGTGTAATTCGTCTTAATTCGTGTTTTCACATGCTTCAGCCAAAATTTTACAATACCATGCAGCAATGGCAACGAATAATTGTCTTAAATTACGGGCACACCAAACGGTATTTATGACCGAGGACGCCATTTTACAAGGCTGTTTACACAATGACGCGACAGCCCAGCGGGAATTGTACAACAGGTACAGTCCCAAAATGCTGGCAGTTTGCTATCGTTTTGCTCATAACCGGGAGGATGCCGAGGATATGCTGCAGGAAGGGTTCATTAAGGTTTTCTCACAGATCAGAACTTTTGAAAACCGTGGAGCCTTCGAAGGTTGGATCAGGCGGATTGTAGTGCATACCTGCATCAATATCCTGAAAAAGAATAAGAGGTTCAATGAAAGTGTGGACATCATTCATGCGACGGGTGTCCAGGTGAGGGAAGAATCGGTACCATCGATCATTCAGGCAAAGCAGGTAATAGAATGCATCAGGCTTTTGCCAATCGGGTACCGCACAGTGCTGAACCTTTATGCGCTTGAAGGCTATAGCCACAGGGAAATAGCCGACATGTTGGATATAGAAGAAAGCACTAGCCGTTCACAATATACCCGTGCAAAGGCCATGCTTGAAGATATTCTGATCAGGAAAAAGATTTTGCAGAAACCAAAGCAGCCGGAATTCATTTCGGCAGCGAACAGGAGATGATTTAATCCGACCTAAATGCCGACTGGTTATGGAGAGACAATTTAACAATGAGCATTTCGAGCGATTCTTAAAAGAACACGCAGACCAATACCGGATGTACCCTTCGGAAAAAGTATGGAAGGGCATTTCGAAATCCTTGCATACACGCAGGAGATGGTTTGGTCTTGGCGCACTGCTTCTTTTGATCAGTGGTGGATTTGTCACAATGATGATGCTGAATCCATCCGAAAAAAGTGTGGCTACAAATCAGGCAATAACTACACAGCCTGTATCAAACGACAAATCAACTTCAATCAACAATTTTGTTGCACCGAAACTGAATGATCATTCAAGTAGTTTAATTGCAGAATCAAATAACATATCATCACCTGAAGCATTCATAACACGTGTTCCGGATGTTAATGATTCAAGGAACAACAATAGCGAGACTATTAGTTCCGTTTCCGAAAACTCTACCAATGTACCTGCTGAAAGGTTGAATGAAACTGTGTTCACCTCGGTAGCTGGTTCAAACTCTAACACCGTTTCAGAAACATCTGCTCCATTCATTCCTGTTGTACAGGATGAAATAGCGGACCAGGATGAATTTGCTCAAGGACCTGCTGCAGTTCCAGTAAGAAAAGCTCAACCATCTTTGCTGAGCCGGATCGATGCACTGCCTTACACGATTGAAAGTGTGATCAACAGTTACAGGCGCAAACAGAGCAGGCTTAGCATGCAATTGTATTTTACTCCAACAGTGAGTTACAGAAAACTTACCACCAACAAAGATTTTGTTCGTCCTGAAATGAATCCAAGCATTCCTTACAGTTCGATTGCATCCACTGCCGATGTTAATAATGTTGTTACACATAAACCGCTAATCGGTCTTGAACTTGGACTTGCGGCAAAATATCCTATTTCCAAAAATGTGAAAGTGCGTGCAGGATTCCAGTTCAACATGAGCCGTTATGATATCAGGGCATTCAACAATCCGGTGGAAGTAGCAACGATTGCATTTACATCAGATAATTTACCAGATTCATTTAATACAGCGAGCAGTTATCGCAACCTAAGTGGTAAAAATCCTAGCTGGTTAGAAAATTTTTACTTCCAGGTTTCTGCCCCGGTCGGGCTTGAACTGAAAGTAGCTGGTGATGAGAATGTCCAGTTTGGAATTGCTGGTACCATTCAACCCACATATATGCTTGGTGACCGTGCATATATGCTTTCAACAGATTATAAGAATTATGCAGAAGTTCCATGGCTTGTTCGCCGCTGGAACGTTAATACAAGTCTCGAAACTTTTGTAGCTTATTCAACTGGCAAAATAAAATGGCAGGTAGGCCCTCAGGTCCGTTACCAATTGCATTCAACTTTTGTAGAGAAATATCCTGTAAAAGAGAACCTGTTTGATTTTGGTTTAAAGGTTGGCGTTTCACTTAACAACCAGTAACCAATACTATCTGCTGTTTTTTGTATACGCGAATGGACATCTATCCATTCGCGTTTTATTTTTACCACATGAGAATATTACCAGCGTTATTGTTTTGCATTTTAATTGGCTGCTCACAAAAGAAAAATGATTTTTTCCCTGTAAAAGCATTTTTGCAGGCTGAGATCGCAAAGCTGGACAGCGGTGTACGTTCTTTTCAAAAAATAATAACTGTTGATACCACATCTGATACCATCGCGATTAATAAAGAAGAGTTCAAGCGTCTTGCTTCTGATTTTACCAGCATT
>CAZCKF010000382.1:2822-3786 GCA_964499155.1 uncultured Chitinophagaceae bacterium | reverse complement strand
TCTTTTAAAATCCTTGTCAAACCGAATTTCCATTTCAGGCAGCGTATCAGATATCACACTGTGATCAGTCATGATTCGATGAATTCCTGGCGGATGATCATCAGCGCAACTGACAAATAAAAACCCAACAGTAGATGCTGCAATTGAAATATACCGGACCATAAACAGATCTTGACCAGATAAACTTAATCAAGAACACGGTTAATCCAAAGAACAGGCAATTATTTACTCATTGTAACCTTGGGATTTTATTCCCTTGAGCATTCTTGTGGCTCCTAGTTGATAATTCATTTTCCGGAATTCCACTGACCGGGTAACATCTTAAAAATGATTTCTCCTGATTTCATGAATCCATCTTCTCTCCAACCAGACCGTTTATAAAATTGTGCAGCACGTGTCCCCGGAGATGTCGACAAATTCAATTCGTCATTATAAGAAGCGAAAAACCAATCAAGCATCTGCTGCTGAAGCTTTAAACCAATGCCCCTCCCCTCGTGTTCGGGGTGAACAAAAAGTGCCCAAATGTTTTTTTTCGGAACATCAATAATTGCAAAACCTGCAATCTTGTTATCCATTTCATACACCCAGCCCTTGCCCTGTGTAGTGATGTATTTCTCGTAATCACTTTGTGTAACAAGCAATGGGTTGGACAGAACATTTTCCCTGACCGACATTCTTACAATATGCATAGCAGGGATATCTTCAATTGTTGCTTCGCGAATCATCATTTAAAAATTTCCCTAATGGAACCTATACGAAATAATTGGACCTTTTGGTCCGAACCTTAGAACTAACAACAACATGAATTTATTTATTTGATTTGATTGGAACAGCCCCTTTTTTTATTGTTCTTATTTTTTTAATCGTAGGAAAGAAGATTGCCCCGAATGCGGTCTTGCTGATTGGCTCAAACGATTTATTATTTATATGAAGATTCCATCCGAAAAACATTTTGAATCGTCGG
>CAZCKF010000382.1:0-2812 GCA_964499155.1 uncultured Chitinophagaceae bacterium | reverse complement strand
TACAAGAGATCCTTTGTCGAAGTCTGTATAATATAAAAAACTGAATCCGTAGGCAAACCCTCCCATTAAATGTAAAGACACTTTAGGTGCAACCAGCCATTTACTGCCTGGTTGTATTTCGGCACCGCCTGTTAAACCAAATGCAAATGGGTGATGCCCTCCCACTCCATGACCGAGAAATCCATAACCTATATCGAGAGCAAAATTGCGGCTTGCAGCAAATCCACAATGAAGAACATGTTCATCTTCGCGGTAATACATATACCTGATGTTCGAATCAGCTTGCTGCGATGAAACAGATAAATGAAAAATTACAGATATGACTAAACAAATGGATTGCGAAACAGCTTTCATGCAGTTATATAATTGGATCATTCAATCAAACTCATTTAACTTCCAGTCGGTACAATACCTGCCGTTTCAACCATCAACATCACCGTCTTTTTTGGTGCACGCGGCCGGTGGATTACTCCTTTTGGTATGGTTACACACTGCTTCGGATTTAATTCAATGGTGCGGTCTTCGAGGTCAATCAACAATTGTCCATCCACTACATAAAAAAATTCATCATCATCCTCGTGCTTATGCCAGTGATATTCACCCTCTACAATGCCGAGGCGTACAACACTTTCGTTAACCTGTGTGAGCGTCTGGTTAAACCATTTATCCTTGCATTCATTTATCTCCTTGTTCAAATCAATTTTTTCAAGATGGTCAAATTTTACATCCAGCCTTGTAACGTAAGGAAATGAGTTGTTCATAAGCAATAATTTAAATGGCAGATTAAGTTCTGGGTTTTATTCTTAATAGAATCACAATAAGGTGAAAAGTGAAAGGTGAAAAGTGAAACGTGAAATGACCGCTTCGAAATTGGATCTCTCTTATCGAGGAGGTTTCACATTTCACATTTCACTTTTCACTCTCAAAATTTTTCTTCACAGTCGTAATCCAACAGTCAATGCGGGATATGAAATAGGCCTTAACACCATCGGCCCTCGTTGCATTTGCAAATACACCGTTGCTGCTTTGCGCTTGTTTCTTCCAGAAGCAATAAATAATGTGATGCTGCCAACTCCACTGGCTGTCCCTAAAATTGCAAGCGGCAGTATGGCATCGAAATCAACATTACCGGGTGCTACGATCGCAAAGGAAACAGCACTTACTCCCAAGAGGATGAATGCACCAACTTTCTGATTCTTGCTTTTTTTTAAATAATAGTTTTTGTCTTTGATCACTGTTTCATTTTGAGAAAATGAGCTAAGGCTAAAACTGATCATCAGTAAAAGAATTGTGGTTCGTTTCATTGTTCTTTTTTAAAAGATGAAAGTGTTTTGATTATAATGGAATTGGTGTCAATAATGTTGCTTCCCATGAAGCATATTTGTTTTTCAGCTTTTGAAAAATTTCATTATTGGCAGATTTACTATCCGTTTTTTCAGAAGGGTCGGCATGCAGGTTAAAAAGATATTCACCCTTATCATCACTCACGTATTTCCATTGTCCATCTCTTACCGCTTTTTGCTGTCGGGTTTGTGCCATTCGCCAAAACAATGTTCTATCGGATGTTTTTGTTTTACCAGTTAATATTGGCACAAGGTCAATACCGTCGAGACCCTTTAATTCTTCCTTAGCACCAGCAATGGAAAGAATAGTTGATGTCCAATCCATGGTGATTGCTACCTGGTCTGTTTTTGTATTGGGGGTAATCTTTCCGGGCCATCTTACAAATGCAGGTACTCGAATTCCTCCTTCAAAAAAATCTAATTTTTTTCCACGTAATCCACCCATATCAGAAAATTTTTCTCCTCCATTATCACTTGTAAAAATCACAACGGTATTGCGTGATAATCCTGCATCATCAACAGCAGAAAGAATTTTCCCAACAGCTTCATCCAGGGCAGTCATCATTCGGGCAAAAATTTCCGGTGCTCCTCCTGAAGTCCAAATTGTATCGGGATAGGCAGCATCACCTCTTGCCTGCCATGGCCAGTGTGGAGCGTTGAATTGGATGCTTAAAAAAAAGGGTTTAGTATGTTTTTGATTGATATACTCAACAGTTTTATCTCCGATGATATCGGTAAAATATCCGTCTTGTTTTACCCTGGTTTCATTGTGATACAACATGGGAACACCCCTGCGATTAGCATGTGAAATGTAATCCGTTGCCCCGGGATGAAATCCAAAAAATTCCTCGTACCCATTTTTGTTGGGACTGAATTCAGGTAAAAAGCCTAAATGCCATTTTCCGATCAAAGCAGTGGTATATCCATATTTTTTTAATAAAAGTGGTAACGGATTATCAGAAGGCGACAAACCGATCATGCTATCCTTTGGTGTTCCTCTCAGTGGTTCAAATAATCCTACCGAAGTTTTTGCTGGGTAACGCCCCGTCATAAACGCAGTTCGCGTGGGTGTGCAAAGAGAACCTGCAGCATATGCATTTGTAAATTTGATTCCATCTGAAGCAAGCTTATCGAGATTTGGTGTTTTATATTCTTTCCTTCCATAACCACTCAAATCGCCATAACCCATATCATCCACCATGATGTAAATAATATTGGGTTTATCAGTTTGGGCAATTGATGGAATGGAGAAAACAAGCAAAAATGCATGAAAGAGAAGCTTCATGAGCTGAAGTTTTGGTGCTATAAATTATAAATTTTTCGGTTAGTGCCGACCGTCAATGCCCATCTATTCTATAATGTTTCTTCGAACCTATGTGGACCTTGGACCTTATATCCTGGAACTTGCGTCAGCTGGTACATTACTTGCATAATGCAACACACAACTCACAAACATGAAAAATCTTCGT
>CAZCKF010000381.1:2091-3806 GCA_964499155.1 uncultured Chitinophagaceae bacterium | reverse complement strand
ATGCAAACGAAACAACATTTACAACCACAGTTAAAATACCACAGCATGCCCAGGGCAGTGATCATAGATGATGAACCTTTAGCAAGATCGATTGTTGCAGAATACCTGGAATCACATTCAGGAATTGAAATTGCTGCAGAATGCAATGACGGATTTGAAGGATTAAAAGCCATCCAGCAATTCCATCCCGATATTATTTTTCTCGATGTTCAAATGCCAAAGATCAATGGGTTTGAAATGCTTGAATTACTGGACTCTCCACCAGCCGTAATATTCACCACAGCATTTGACGAATATGCAATTCGTGCTTTCGAGAACCAGGCCATCGATTATTTATTGAAACCATTCAGTAAGGAAAGATTTGACCGTGCCATCAATCAATGGAAATCAAGAACACAACAAACCGATCATACCGAATCTTACCAGGATCTTGCAACACACAGCAATGCGCAACACAGAAGAGTGGTTGTGAAAAATGGCGGAAAGATTAAGGTGATCCCTGTGGATGAAGTGCAATACTTCGAAGCCTCGGATGATTATGTAAGGATTGTTACGGAGGATGGAACACATCTCAAAAATCGAACAATGGCCTATTTTGAAAAATCACTCGATCCTGCTCAATTCATTCGCACCCATCGATCTTATATCATCAACATCCAGTACATCACGCGCATTGATCCGTATGAAAAGGATAGCCACATTGCCATTCTCAAATCAGGCTTGAAGGTTCCCGTGAGCAGATCGGGTTATCAGAAATTGAGGGAGGTGTTGGGTTTGTAGTGAGGGAGCAGTGGTGAGTCGTGAGTGGTGAGTGGGCAGTGGGCAGTCGAAGAGCGAGATAATTTGTGGTATTGTTGCCTGATTCGAAAAGTTGATTACCATTCTATTTTGGTTATGTCCTGAAATTTTTGGAATTCAGGTTAGGAAATTAATTTTTGCATTCCTTTTTTTGATGCAAACTTTCTGAATTTGAAAGCTTGTAAACTTTCTTACATGTTCAAGTCAAGGCTATCTGCAGTAATACATTTCGCATTAAAAGGTCATTTTCGAATATAACTCAACTACTCACCATTCACTATTCACTTCTTCCCCTTATCAACCTCTCCAATATAAAGCACTGCCCACTCACCACTGCCCACTGCCTACTCACCACTCACTACTCACCCCTCACCCTCAATGCTTCCCACATCCGCATCCCCCCGTCCCTGCTTCATCATGCCAAGAAAAACTTCCAGCATTCTTCGACGTCTCCCAATAAAATTTTCCACGAGTACGATTGTAATTACCGATCTCGTTCATCGTTTCAGCATCATATAATCGGCCATTGACCATTGTGTATCGAACGGATTCTGTGTTGCGAATATTTTCAAGCGGATTTTGATCGAGTACAATCAAATCAGCAAGTTTTCCTTCCTGTATGCTTCCGATATGCTGATCAAAGCCAAGACTTATCGCGGGATTGATCGTTGCAGCTTTCAAAGATTCGTGCGCGGTCATTCCACCCTGGTTGATCATCCATGTTTCCCAATGCGCCCCAAGACCTTGCAATTGTCCATGTGCTCCCATATTTACCAGAACACCGAGGTCATTTAATTTTTTCAATTGCTTCGAAACTATGATGTGTCCATTTACATATTCTTCTTCGGGCAACATCGTGCGGTGACGGCTTCTGGGATCAATGATGGCGCGTGGCGTAAAACGCAGCAGCTTTTCTT
>CAZCKF010000381.1:0-2081 GCA_964499155.1 uncultured Chitinophagaceae bacterium | reverse complement strand
TGGTACCAGTAATATTCTCCACTAACAGAACCATATCCAACAATCAGTGTTGGCGTGTAAGCAGTTCCTGCATTTTTCCAAAGTTGTAAAATATCATCATGCAATACGGCCACGGGCATGTTGTGTTCGATGGTGGTATGTCCGTCCATGATCATGCTCGTGTTGTGATAAAAGAATGAACCACCTTCCGGAACAACTTCCATTCCCAATTCACGTGCGGCCTGCATTACCATTTGTCTCTGCTCTCTTCTCGGCTGATTGTAACTTTTCACCGAAAACGCACCAAAAGATTTTGTACGTCTAAGCGCGCTGCGTGCATCATCAATTGAATCGATCACTGCTTTAAAGTCGCCATCAGCTCCGTATAAAATAGTTCCTGTTGAAAAAACACGAGGCCCAATCATCTGTCCTGATTTTACCAGCTCACTTTGTCCGAATACCATTTCAGAATTGGCTGATGGATCGTGCATGGTAGTAACTCCATAGGCGAGGTTGGCATAATAGGGCCAGTGTTTCTGAGGCGTTACTCCGGTTCTGAAATGCCCGCCATGTGCATGTGCATCGATCATTCGCGCCACCGGGAACAGAAACTTCACCAGTTCTCCCAACAGCTTTAATAAGATTTCCCTCCACCAGTACAGTACCATTTTCAATCACTTCATTTCCATTCATCGTGATGATCCTCGCATTTGTAAATGCGATGGAACCTCTGGGTTTATCTACTTCGTAGGTAAGACCTATGGGAATACCTGCTTCGGGAATTTTAAAAAGCGAATCGGGTTTATCTGCAATAAATCCAAACCGGTCTTCAAGTGGAATAGTAAAATACTGGTTACCCATTGTGTAATTCAGCTTTTTACTATCTCCTGACCAATGCAAATTAAATCCGGCATCACGCGAAACACCTTTCACGGGAAAATCTGCTGTACCACTTCCAATGTCAATCGTTCTTCCAGTGATAGGGAATGCAGAAATATACACTTTGTGGAGATCGATGAATGCAAACCATTTTTCATCAGGTGAAATGGTGAATTGACTTCCGTAGGTGCTTTTCAAATGCGTTCTTTCATCCATGCCATCGAGATTGACGCTGTTGTAAGTGCGGTTCATTCCACCACCAACCTGGAAATAGATCCTGTCTCCAGATTTATTGAATCGTGGAAAATCACCGCGATCCAAAACAAATTTTTCTTCACCACCATTCGCTGGTAACATATAAATGCCTGCTTTTGCAATGTGTGCAGGTCCAAGAACATTGTCACCACCTTCCCTACGAAACAAAATCCATTTTCCATCTGGCGAGAATGTTGGTTGCCTGAAAATGCCTTTGCCCGTTGTTACTTTAGTAGGTCTTGCTCCATCGTTTAATAAGATCTTATTTATTGCACCGGATTCATTGTCATTCCATGAAGTATACACGATCGATCTTCCATCAGCAGAAAAAGAAGGTTCAAATTCGAAATCAGTACCTGATGTAATTCTTTCTGCTTTTCCATTTGGTAAACTTTTCTTCCATAAATAACCCAGTGCACTAAACACAAGCGTTTTCCCATCAGGAGATGTCACTGCATGTCGAATAACTCTGACAGTATCGATCGAAGGATTAATATTTTGTTTGAAGCGAACTACATCAGCAATGCGTTGCTTGACATTAGCAGTGAAAGGAATATCCGTTGCACGGTTGGGTGTTGCTACATCCACCCTTATTATTTTACCATTAGCCCAGATATAAATGTTTTTATCATCAGGTGACCAGGAATAACTTGGGTAGATCCCAAAGATTGTCCAGGCCTCCTGCTGATCCTTTGATAAATTATCATACACCGGCCACTCTTCCCCTGAAACCAGGTCGCGCAGGTACAAAACAGTTTTAGTGCGCACCCTGCGAATGAAAGAAAGCCATTTTCCATTGTGTGAAATTTGAGGGCGCACTGCACTACCAGGTCCTCCCGTAATATTTTCTACTGTTCCCTTGTTGCGATCAAATCTGCGCACAACAAATATCTGGTTGTTTGGATCCTTGTTGTACTGGAAAAATCCGCCAGGATAAACATCTTCCGAAAAATATACATAACGACCAT
>CAZCKF010000380.1:328-3812 GCA_964499155.1 uncultured Chitinophagaceae bacterium | reverse complement strand
CATACTTCCAAATGATGTTCCATTCATCTGGTTCACCAGGTATTGTGTTTGCCTGTATCCGCCAAGATTATTTCTTGTTGGCCCATAGAAATTTCTGGCTTCAGTTGGAACCAGGGTTGGATCAAAACGGATCAATGCATCATCAGAAGTAGATTGCATTGCCTGGTCAACCCAATAGATCACTGAATCAGCTTTATAATTTCCTTTCAGGATGTAGCGGTTGTAAACTTTTGCGCGAATGCCGTTGATAAAACGCATCCAGCGATCAAGGTTACCCTGGTAGAAATATCTGTCTGCATTTGCAAACGATGAATTTGGTGTCAACAATTTTGCCTGCTGGAAATAATACATCGCAGAATCGCACAGCACTTTTACGTGTTCATAAACTTCATCCTGCGTATCATAATTAAATGTGTACTGGTCCGTCTTCAGCGCTTCCTTCAGGATCACATCGCCATGATAGTCTGCAAGCTCAAGCCAGCTCAATGCAAACAATGCATAACCAGCTCCTGCATACATCGGACGATTGGTTGCACGTCCGTCTGCAATCATGTTCATTACATTGTGCCCAAGGTTCCAGTAATGCGTTCTCCATTTTTCACCACCGAAATCACTTCCCGGTGTGTAACCCATACGATCCCAGGCATCACCTGATGCAGTACGAGCCCACTATTGAATGTCATTGCCCAATCCACGCGCATCGAAAAAATGACCACGCGCAAAATTGGAGATCACTGCAGGAAGTACGAGTTCAGGATCCACAACAACAGGTTTGTTTGGATTCAGAAACGCTTCATCCAGGTATTTTTTGCAGGATGTAATACTGAGTATCGAACCAGCGAGTATTAATCCACAAATGATTTTTTTCATGTTTTCTTTTTTACTTATTTAAACTGAACTCGTATACCAACGTTAATTCCTCTTGGGTTTGATAATGAACCATAATCGATTCCGAATGATCCTGTTCCAAGTGTTGCTGCTGAATTACCTGCAGCAGTTGGATCAACACCGGAATAATTCGTGATCAGGAATACATCTGTAGCTGTTACAAACGCACTTGCATTGGAGAAATACTTAAGTGATTGCAATATCCTGCTTCCTGCTGCCACACTCAATGTAATGTCCCTCATCCTGATCCAGTCAACATCATGCTCCACATAATCCACCGCATAGGCCAGGTCAGTGTAGAATGAACTTTGGAACATCGGAAGTATCTGGATGGTGTTAACTGTAGGATTTGCTGTATTCTGCAAACCATCATTTAACACACCAGGATAGATCCTTGGCGTTTCGCGATCAAGTGTTCTTGTACTCAAACCATTTTGAACCATCCACAATTCATTTGCATTCAGGATATCTCCACCTTTCTTGATGTCAAGCAGGAATGACAGCGATACTTTTTTGTATGTAAACACATTTGAATGTCCAAGAGTGAAATCCGGGTTGCGGTCACCAATCTTTGTATAGTTTGGATCTGCAAGCGGGTATCCGTTAACCGGGTTAATTAAGATCTGACCGGCGTCATTACGACGATAATTCTGCCCCGTAAGTTGTGTGAGTGTTCCATCTCTCGTTAGACCCGCGCGGAAATTACCAAGCCATGTATCAGAGTTGTAAAACTCAGGAATGTTTCCTGGAAGTTTTGTAACCCTGTTGGTCATCTTGTTGAAATTGTTTGTCATTCTCCAGGTGAAGTTTTTAGTCTTCACTGGTGTGGCAGTCACTGTTAATTCTATACCGGTGTTTTTTGTATCACTGATATTGCTCGTATTTAATACGAATCCGGTTCCGTAACTCAAACGAACACCCTGAACGATCTGTCCAATGTTCTTTGTATTATAATAAGTGGCATCAATTCCGATCCTGCTGTTAAAGAATCTGAATTCAGCACCCACTTCGAATGTTTTTTGTCTTTCAGGAACGATCAATGGGTTGTTGTTTGTGAAATCATACGCCCAGCCATAACCATTTGAAGAAATTGCTGGTGAATTGGTATACGCACTCTGAGATGCATATGGACGAATGTCCTTTGCTGTTTCAGCATATGATCCTCGAATTTTTCCAAAGTTGAAAACCTTGGAACCTTTTGCTATGATGTCGCTGAACACTAAGGCTGCACTCACTGAAGGATAGAAAAATGATCTCGCTTCAAGAGGCAGGGTGGAAGTCCAGTCATTCCTTCCGGTGAAATTCAAATAAAGAATTTCATTGTAATTCAAATTCAATTCACCGAAAACACCCTGCAGGCGTTTTTTAGTTAATGTATCACGACCATTATCACGACTGTTGAACAAAACACGCGCATTACTCATCTTGATGTTGTTGGAATCGATCAGGTCTCTTCCTCTAACACTCCAGTTTTCGCGTATCCATTCATCACTTGATGCACCAAGTCGTAGTGTTGTCTGCAGTTTTCCGATATTCTTTTTAAAAGTGTTCAGGAAAACTCCATTCATGCTTATATAATTCTCATTGTAATCTTCTGTTTGTCCATTGATGGTGTAAGCTGCATTTGATTCAGGATGCCAGAAATAATTTCCGAACTGTGCATAGAAATCTGTTCCCACACGTGCGGTGATATTCCACCAGCTTGCAGGATCATGACTGATGGCAAGATTGAAAAATGCACGATGTGTTTTATCGTAAGACTTGTTTTTTTCTACATCGAAATAAGGATTGTCAAGTTCTGCCTGAACTGTTCCAGATGAAGAGAGTGGCAGAACTCTTCTTCTTTTACCATTTGGTGTGAGGTAATTTCTTGCATCGTCATCATGAGGCCACAACATCAGGTTCTGCAAAAATCCACCAGCCCCACGCAATACTTTATCATTTTTGCTTTGCGTATAAGAAATGCTTCCGGTCAAATCCCATTTGTTACCTGGCTTATTATTTAATGTGAGCCTTCCGCTGAAAAGATTCAATCCTGTATTAGGAACAACACCATGTTCATTGCGATAGGTCATTGAAGCGCGCATGGCTGTTTTGCCTCGGCCACCTTCAAGAGTAACGTTGTGCTTCTGCGCAAAACCATTTCTGAAAAATCCTTCAACATTATCATACAACTGAACGCCTGGCGTGTAACGCGGACCGAAGAACCTGCGGTCTCCGCTGGTTGCAGTAGCGCCATTAAATCCATTATCATAAACAGTCTGCATTTCGGGATAACGGTAAATATGCGTTACCCTGAAACTGTTATCATAACCAACACGAAGTTTTCCCGCTTTTGCACGTTTGGTAGTAATGATGATCGCACCGCTACCTGCTTCAATACCATAGAGCGCAGTTGCTTCAGGTCCTTTCAGGATATTGATCGATTCAATATCATCCGGATTGATATCGGCTGCACGATTTGTATAATCATTATTCCTGTTTGGCAAATCGGATGCAAGCAAACCCTGGTGAAAGGTGTTGTTGCTCACTGGCAAACCATCAACAACAATCAGAGGAGAATTGCTTCCGCTCATTGAATTGAATCCACGCAGGA
>CAZCKF010000380.1:0-318 GCA_964499155.1 uncultured Chitinophagaceae bacterium | reverse complement strand
ATCTGAGTTGATGCACCTGGCGCACCGCTGGTTGTATTAACCGTTGCACCTGCAACACGACCCTGAAGTGAATTCAAAAAGTTTTCTCTTTGTGTTTGTGCAACTTCATCACCCTTTATCTCCTGGGTAGCATATCCCAGACCACGTTTTTCTTTTTTTACACCAAAAGATGTCACCACCACTTCACTCATGCTCTGTGCATCGGCATTAAGAGTAACTGAAATTGAACGGTCATTGCCAACCGTTACTTCGCGCTTAACATAACCAACAGAAGTAAAGACAAGTACAGCACCTGGCGCTACACGCAGACTGTAATTA
>CAZCKF010000379.1:0-3826 GCA_964499155.1 uncultured Chitinophagaceae bacterium | reverse complement strand
AAAGGTCCAAGATACGAGGTCCAGGGTCCAAGAAAGTTACAAGTGATTCAGGGTACAAGTAAGGTTCAAGGTTCAAGATCTTCGTAGTAGGCATTTAGGTTAACGAGACAGGCATTTAACAGCAAGTACTGCACATCACATGGTAAGATTATTCCAGCCATTTTTTTTTCTGATCCTTGTTATCACTTCTCTTCCGTCATTTTCTCAAAATCAACCTGTCGAAATATTGCCCGGCGTTCGCAAACTTGAGTTTTTACAACTGGATGCAAATACAGAATTACAGATCCTTGCGGGAAATGTAAGGTTGCGGCAGGGTACGACCATTTTTGAATGCGACAGTTGTGTTGTCAATAACCGCACAAATACATTTGAAGCTTTTGGAAGGGTGCATATCAATGATTCGGATACTGCGCACATTTATTCCGATTATCTCCGGTATTTCACCGATACAAAACTTGCCTTCTTCAAAAACCGCGTGCGCATGACCGATGGCCATGGTACGCTTACTACTGAAGAACTGGAATATGATGTGAACACTAAAATCGGTACGTACACAAAAGGAGGTCGTGTTGTAAACAGGAATACTGTGCTCACCAGTCGCGAAGGATATTATTATGCCGATCTGCGTGACGTGTATTTTAAAAACAATGTGGTATTGATCGACCCTGCATATGAAGTACGGACAGATTCGCTTTTATACAATACACAAAGTGGCGTGGCCAGGTTCATCGCAGAAACAAATATCAAGGATAGTACCGGCAGGACCATTGTAACCCGTGAAGGTTATTACGATCTGCGGAACAGGAAAGCAGAATTTGGAAGGAGACCAATTGTAAGAGACGGAAAAACATTTGCGACTGCAAATGATATGGTCAGTGATGATTCATCAGGTATTGTTCAAATGCGTGGTAATGCGGTATTGATTGATATGGCGCAAGGTGTTTCTGTTCTGGCAAATGAAATTTTTATCAATAAAAAGACGGATGCTTTTCTAGCAACGCGAAAGCCGTTAATGATCGTGAAGCAGGATGACGATTCTATTTACATTGCTGCAGATACGCTTTTCTCTGCGCGATTATCTGACCTGCCCGGGTATGATTCGCTTTCTCAAAATAACAATTCTAATAAAAGAGATTCCATAACAAAAGATACCATCAGAGGCACTCAGGTATTGAATGTAAACAATAAGGACAGTACAAACCGGTATTTTGAAGCCTTTCGAAATGTGCGAATTTTCGCTGATTCCATGCAGGCAGTATCGGACAGTGTGTTCTATTCATTTCGTGATTCAACTTTCAGGTTGTACCAGGGACCTGTTGTGTGGTCACAAAAAAGCCAGGTCACAGGCGATACCATTTATTTATATACAAAAAACAAACAGGCACACCGGATGCAGGTATTTTTTAATAGTCTCCTTGTGAATGAAACGGAACCCGGCGTGTACAACCAGGTGCAGTCAAGCAGGATGGATGCATTTTTTAAAGAAGGAAATATTGATTCGGTACGAGCACGCGGGCTAGCAAAATCGATATATTATGTACAGGACGATGACAGCGCTTACACTGGGATCAACGAAGCCACTTCAGATATCATGGACATATATTTCCTTAACCGCGAGTTGCAACGCGTTGTTTTCAGAAGTGCAGTGAAGGGAACATTGTGGCCGATGTCGCACAAATCACCATCGGAGATGCGGCTGGAAAATTTTCAATGGCATGAGATGCGCCGGCCGAAGACGAAGTTTGAATTGTTTGAATAGACTGGGTAGGTCGCTTCCCTATGTACGATATACGATGTACGATGTACGATGTGCATGGTAGGTAACTTCAATTGTTTCCATTGATTAGGACTTTTATTGCAGATTCATTATTGATTTGCAGAAGTATGTTTTACGAAGTTTCTAAGGAAAAAAATTAAAAATTCGGATTAGCAGTATTCCCAAATAATTTCAAGATTGGGTGTACAATATCGTAATGACATTTCAACTCTCAGCCGGTCGTACATCGTATATCGTACATCGTACATCACGAATTTTACATTTCCTTTAAACTTACCCGGCACTTTTTTCGTTACTCAAACAACATCATTCCATCATAATCAATCAAAATGAAATCATTCATTGTTGCTCTCCTGTTCACTGCCGGATGCATCCTGTCAACAAACGCTCACGCACAACCGTATAAAATGGCCCTGGGTGTGCGATTGAGCAGTGCGCCAGCAGTTGTTGGTAATTCTATTTCTTTTAAATACTTCCTGAATGAAAAAGCTGCGATCGAAGCGCTGATCACTCCACAGGATCCCGTTGCACTTGGCGCCCTGTTCGCATTGCATAAGCCCATTAATACACCCGGTCTGTCCTGGTTTTACGGAGCTGGTGCCTATTTTGGTTTTGGTGATACGTACAACCTCGGCGCACAGGGTGTTGTTGGACTTGATTACAAATTTGAAAGCCTGCCGATCAATCTCGCTCTCGACTGGAAACCTGAATTGAATATTATTAAGGACATCAATTTTGAACCAGCTGCGATAGGGCTTACGGCGAGGTTTGTGTTTGGACAGAAAAAGACGGTGGCGGAATCAACTAGTGGATTTTAGATTTTAGATTTTCCTACTTGTCTCAATGAGATTTTCAATACGAAGCCTCATCGGGTTCTAAATCATTCAATTTTTGGGTGGTTCAATTGAAAAACTTTTTCGAAACCGGTAAAGAAATCTTAGATCTAAAATCTAAAATCTTTAAATATCCCTTGTCTTCCATTTGCAGCAACCCGGATGAATTGTGGATTCAGGGTGCATTATTTTAAGTGAGCTTGCGTGTTTGTGCGGGATTTTAACTTAATTTGGCCTGCGCAACTCCTAACGATGCTTAAAAAGGAAAGGCAGGCCTACATTCTTCATCAGGTCAATCTTCATAATAAGGTGCTATCATCTGACCTTAGTATGGAGATCAAGGTATCAGAGGATACAATCAGAAGAGATTTACTTGAGTTGTCTGAAGAGGGCAAGCTCATAAAAGTTCATGGCGGTGCACTCTCTCCCGCCTTCAATCACGTTTATTATTTTCCATCACACGTATATTCAAGAACGCAGAAACGCACAATCGCGCAAAAAGCTGCAAGCCGGGTTAGAGATGGAATGTTTACTCTGACTGGCGGAGGCACGACAATCATTGAACTTGCGCGTTCGTTACCATCCAATCTTAAAGCCACTTTCATTACGGGAAGCATACCTGCCATTGCAGAATACATGAATCACCCCAATCTTGAAGTGATCGTTATTGGTGATAAAATTTCAAAAAGTTCAAAGATCACTGTGGGTGGAGAAGCGCTTACAAGAATCAAACAAATCAAGGCTGACCTGTGTATCCTTGGAGTAAATTCCATTGATCCGCAAGCCGGAATTACTGATAATGACTGGGATGTAGTGCAGGTGAAAAAAGCAATGATCGAAGCAGCTAAAAAAGTTGTTTGCCTGACTATAGCCGAGAAGATAAATACTATCCAGCCAATCCAAATCTGTGAAACCAGCAAGATCCACACCCTCATCACTGAATTAGATCCCGACGATCCTGTTCTCACCCCTTACAGGGAAGCAGGCATCGAAGTGTTGTAATTCTGCGATGTATGAAAAGAAGAATTTCATTACAGGACTAATAAAAACTAACAAAATGAGAACAATTCTCCGCTTGCTCGCCTGCATTTGCCTGCTGGTCACCAGTACCATGCTCAATGCGCAGGAGGTAGCAGTCACCGGAAGAGTGACGAACAGTGAGAATGAGCCACTACAAGGTGTGAACATTAATGTAAAAAAAACATCGCGATCTGTT
>CAZCKF010000378.1:0-3829 GCA_964499155.1 uncultured Chitinophagaceae bacterium | reverse complement strand
CAAAGTGATCGTAACAGAAGCTAATTGCTCAGATTCCGCATATATCAATGTCAAAGTTTTCAAAACTGCTCCGCAGGTTTTTGTTCCCACAGGATTTACACCAAATGGAGATGGAAAAAATGACAGGATCCGTCCCATTGCAGTTGGAATTAAAAAGATTGAATATTTCAGGATCTATAACCGTTGGGGTCAGCTTGTTTTCTCTACTTCTGTGAATGGCCAGGGATGGGATGGAAGGATTGGAGGTAAGGAGCAGGGATCCAATGCATTTGTTTGGATGGTGAAGGCCGTTGATTACCTCGACAGACCGTTCTTCAAAAAAGGAACAGTAACGCTTATCAGGTAGATTTCCCATACCGTAATCTGTGGGCTTTTCGTTATTTTAGAAGGGTCAAATGGAGCGGTCTAAACTTCATTTGCACCGGGAACGATCTGATCACAAATACTTAATCAAGGCTCCGGCTAACCGCAACCGAATGAAACGATCAATCTTTATTCTTTCCTTTCTTTTTCTTGGAATCTCTTCAGCATTTGCTGCGCATATCAAAGGCGGTTTTTTTACATACCGCTATGTTGGCCCGGGTACCAATGATCCGAATGCATCAAGATACC
Source organism: uncultured Chitinophagaceae bacterium (assembly GCA_964499155.1). GTDB lineage: Bacteria > Bacteroidota > Bacteroidia > Chitinophagales > Chitinophagaceae > CAZCKF01. The sequence continues at coordinate 3,217 of CAZCKF010000378.1, read as the reverse complement.
AGGTAACATTAACTGTTTACCTGAGGTGCAACCTGAGTCCTGGACAACTTGATGGATCGCTAAATTTCTCGGTTTACGAATCCAATACAAATGTTTTCCAGTTTGATGTTTCGGTAGACCTGGATCAGAATTATACGCTGGTTAAAAGCCAGGATGATGAATGTATTTCAGGTAACCAACAAAAGTGTTATTATGAAATCGCCATTTATGATGAAGAGATTGAATTGCCATCCAATCCAAATGGATATACGATTTCTTATCAACGATGCTGCAGGCTTGCTGGTGTACAGAACGTCGACAATTCATCTAACCATGGTAATACATGGTCAATCAATATTCCAGGTACGTTGATAAACAGCAGCCCTCGATTTTTTATTAATGATACTGCTGTTGTTTGTGCCGGAGAAGCATTCAACCTGCAATTCCTGGCAACAGATCCGAATGGTGATTCACTTTCATATGAATTTTGTGATGCCTGGACATACCAGGGTGCTGCAAGTCCTGGAACTGCTGCGCCACCACCTTATCAAAGTCTCCCCTATTCATTTGGATATTCAGGCACACAACCGCTTGGTCCCGATGTTGGTATTGACAGGGTAACAGGTTTGATCAGCGGAACATTTCCTCCAAACCAGGGTGAGTACGTTGTGACGGTTTGTGTTACAGAATGGAGAAATGGTTTACGCATTGGATCAACACGAAAAGAATTACATATTGAAGCGGGAGATTGCCAGCCGATCACGCCGCAACTCGATCCTTCATATTTAACATGTGATGGATTCAGTTTGTCATTTCAGAATTTCAATCCAAATCCTCAAATACAAACGTATTTCTGGGACTTTGGCGTAACCACGGCAACGAATGATACTTCGAATTTGTCTGCACCAACATGGACCTATGCAGATACGGGTGTGTATGTGGTGAAGCTTGTAGTAAATCGCGGTCTAGGATGTTCTGATTCCACAACAACTCTTGCAAGGGTTTACCCCGGATTTTTCCCTGGATTTATTTTCAGTGGTGTTTGCATCAACAGGCCCACACAGTTCACAGATACTTCAAATACTATTTATGGTGTGATCGATTCGTGGAGATGGGATTTTGGTGTTGTAACGCGTACTGACGATACATCGCGTTTACAAAATCCGCAGTGGACGTATACCCAGATGGGGGACTATACTGTCAATTTAATTGTTTCGAACAGCAAGGGCTGTATTGATACAATTCCAAAAACAATTACCATCATCGATAAACCACCATTAAGTCTTGCATTCAAGGACACGCTCATTTGTAATCTCGATAATGTGCAACTGCAGGCTGTTGGAAATGGAAATTTTACCTGGACACCAGGAAATAACATTACCAATGCAAATACTGCAACACCAACAGTGCAACCTCCTTCAACTCAATATTATTATGTAACACTTAATGATAATGGTTGTCTCAACAATGATTCGGTGCGTGTACGCGTAACAAATACAGTAAATCTTACTGCAAGAGGCGATACGATTATATGTGAAGGTGATTCTGCACCACTGCTTGCAACAACAGATGGCTTTACTTATACATGGAATCCTGCTTCAGGTTTAAACAATCCAAATAGTTTAAATCCCATTGCGACGCCGGCTGCCACAACTGATTATGTGATCACCGCGAATATTGGAAGCTGTACGAATTCAGAAACTGTAAGAGTTGAAGTAGCACCTTATCCTGTGGCCAATGCTGGTCCTGATGTCGAAATTTGTTTTAATGATTCAACATTACTAAATGGAAATGTTTCGGGATCATCTTTTACATGGTCTCCTTCCAGTTCATTGACAGGTGCGACCACTTTGAACCCAATGGCATCACCATTAAATACAACAACATATATTTTATCAACAACAGGAAATACTGGCTGTCCAAAACCTGCAACTGATGAAGTAATTGTAACAGTTCGCCCACCAATGAATGCAAACATTGTTGGTGCACCAGATACATTGATCGCACTCAGCCAGGTATTGCAACTTGAAGCGACAGGGGGAACAACTTATTTGTGGACCCCCTCAAACTATTTGTCTGCTACTGATATTGCCAATCCGATTGCAACATTTGATCCTTCAGTGGATAGTATTATTTACAGGGTTCATGTGAGTGATGATATTGGTTGTATTGATTCGGCAGATATAAAAGTGGTGATCTTTAAATCCACTCCTGATTTTTATGTGCCGACAGGTTTTACACCGAATGGTGATGGAAGAAATGACATCATAAGACCAATTGGTGTGGGAATTAAAAAACTGAATTACTTCAACGTATACAATCGCTGGGGACAACTCGTATATTCAACACGTGTATCAGGTCAGGGTTGGGATGGCCGTATCGGTGGTAAGGACCAGAATTCAGGTGTGTTTGTTTGGACAGTAAGTGGAGTTGACATTCTGGATCGAACCATCACCAAAAAAGGCACCGTTACTTTGATCAGGTAAATTCCAAACACAAACTGAATTCAATTGGCAACAGTTTTAATAACCGGTGCAACCTCTGGTTTCGGTGAAGCATGCGCAAAAAAATTTGCTGAGAATAAATATTCGGTCATTATAACCGGGAGAAGAAAAGATAGGCTGGATAAACTTGCATCCGATCTCCAATCATCATACAGTGCAGACATTCATTCACTGCAATTTGATGTAAGAAATCGAGATGAAGTATTTCAATCAATTCATTCTTTACCAGAAAAATTCAGGAAAATAAATGTCCTTATAAACAATGCCGGACTTGCACTTGGGCGAGATTATTTTGAAGAAGCGAACCTGGATGATTGGGAAACAATGTTGGATACAAATGTGAAGGGAGTGATGTATGTATCACATGCTGTTATCCCTCTCATGGTCGAAAGTGGGGTTGGTCATATTATAAATATTGGATCGATTGCAGGCAAGGAGGTTTATGAAAAAGGAAATATGTATTGCGCGAGCAAATTTGCAATTGATGCATTAAGCAAATCAATGCGCATTGACCTGCTGCGACACGGAATAAAAGTGACTTCAATAAATCCAGGAGCCGCTGAAACTGAATTTTCTATTGTACGATTCAAGGGTGACCAAAAAACTGCCGAAAAAGTTTATGAGGGGTACCAACCGCTTACTGCTGCTGATGTGGCCGATGTGGTTTTTTTCACGACTACCTTACCTCAGCACGTATGCATCAACGACCTGACCCTGACTCCCACTGCTCAGGC
>CAZCKF010000377.1:0-3842 GCA_964499155.1 uncultured Chitinophagaceae bacterium | reverse complement strand
TAGCTGCCAGCATATTCAAAACACGATTTGCAGCGCAGATATCAAAAGCAATGTATTCATCTGCATTCACTGAAACATTTGCAATGCCACCTAGATTCAAATAAAAATCATAAGCTGCGAGCAAAAGTTTTTCTCCGATCGGAACAATCGGTGCACCCTGTCCACCAAATGCTACGTCCATTGCACGCAGATCACTCACAACAGGCAATTCTGTTTCTGCAGCAATTGCAGCTCCGTCTCCTAACTGTGCCGTCATTTTTTGTTGTGGGTAATGAAAAGTGGTATGCCCATGTGATGAAATAAGCGCAGGTTGATAATCGATTTGATACTGTGCAATGAATTTGTTTACCTGCTGACCCAGATAATGCCCGTATGAAGTGTGCAACAAATGGTAATCAAGTGCATTTAGTTTTGTAGCGCTTCGAAGCTTTTGCACCCATTCATCTGTATATGCAAAACAATCTGCTGCTTTGATCTCGTACCCCCATTTCCCCCCAGCTTCGTTGAATTCTGCAAAAACAATATCAAGTCCATCGAGAGAACTTCCGCTCATTAATCCAATTACCCTGTAAACCATGCAGCGAATATTTATTACTTAGTTTTGTCAAAAGTAAAGCATTCGCATGCTTGTAAACCTCAGCCAGCAACACTCACTTGTCAGCAACTGGATCGCTGAAATCAGGGATGAAAATATTCAACTGGACCGGCTGCGTTTTAGGACGAACCTTGAACGAATTGGTGAAATCGCAGCCTACGAGATCAGCAAAACGCTGCCGTTTGTTGAAAAAGAAATTGAAACACCACTGGGTACTGCTACATGCAAAATGTTGCAGGAACAACCTGTGCTGGCCACGATCTTAAGGGCAGGGCTACCTTTGCATAACGGAATTCTTCGCTTTTTTGATCGTGCTGACAATGCATTTATTTCAGCTTACCGGAAACATGATAAGGACGGCACATTTGAGATCAGCCTTGAATATATCTCTTGTCCCGACCTTGAAAACCGGATCCTGATCATTTCAGATCCGATGCTCGCTACCGGTGCATCTCTTGTTAAAACCATACATTATTTACGAGAAGAAGGCAATCCCCGTGAAATTCATATCGTTACAGCTATTGCATGCACCGTGGGTATCGAATATGTACGAAGGGAGGACCCGCATGTAAGGATTTGGTGTGGTGATATTGATGATGAACTAACGGCAAAGGGGTATATCGTTCCTGGATTGGGAGATGCCGGCGACCTGGCATTTGGCGTAAAAGTCCAGATGTAAATACAGCAATATTCAATTTCCATAAGTCTCTTAATTATATTAATTTCCCAGTTCCATACTACGTGAGAATGAAGAAACTGCTTTGTCTGTCCCTGCTCGTGCTTTTATTAAAAACTGCATCTGCCCAGGACCCTAATTTTTCCCAGTTTTTTGCGTCGCCACTCACTCTTAATCCTGCATTGACAGGAAAGTTTGATGGTGTATTCCGGCTTGCCATGAATTACCGCAGCCAGTGGCCGACGATCTACAATGCATACGTAACAGGTACTGTTTCTGCCGACATGGCCATTCTTCAGAGTCGTGTTCCAGAAACCGATCAATTTGGTGTAGGCATTATGGCCTTTACAGATAAAGCAGGAGAAGGTGGTGTTTTACAAAATAATTATGCTGCGCTTTCTACTGCCTATCACAAAGCGCTTGATGAAAATGGATATCATACAATTGGTGCGGGTTTCCAGGGAACATATGTGAACAAGCGCATTGATGTTTACAAATTAAAATTTGAAGACCAGCTTACTCCACTTGGATTTACTGGTGTAACCAGTGAAGTATTTTCAAGTGACCAGATCAGTGTTTCCTATTTTGATGTCAATGCTGGTGTTTTGTATTCCGGCACAACAAATGGTTTCAATAATTATTATGTTGGAGCATCCATGTATCATATCAACCGTCCCAAAGAAACTTTTCAGGGCGGACAGTTTTATTTAAATCCACGCGTAACACTGCAGGCAGGCGGAAGACTTCCTGTAGGAACATACAATTCACTGCACATCAGCGCGAATCACAGCATGCAGGCCAAAGCAACCAATACATCCTTCGGTGCTGCCTATGCGCTAAATCTTAACCAGGACGAATCAGCACCAACCAACGTATATCTTGGAACATGGTATCGCTTCGGTGATGCTTTGATCCCATATGTTGGATTGGAGTGGGGTGATTTCCATGTGGGAGCCACTTATGATGTGAATACTTCAGGATTAAAACCTGCATCTAATTCTCGCGGTGGTGCTGAGTTTTCATTGATCTATACAAAGAAACCTGTTGACCCAAACAGAAAGAAGCTCAATTGCCCGAAGTTCTAAAATTGAGAGAGCGATTTTAATTGTCGGCAGTGGGCAGTGGTGAGTAGTGAGTGGGCAGTTTGTCACCCTGACTGATTGTAAATTTCCTATAATCTCGAAGTTGTTTTTGATATTAGAGTTTTTCTTTTTTAGAAAAGAAATCATTTTTTAATAATACAGTGTCCCATTGGCCACCTTATTGGTGACAAAATAATTATGGTTGGTAAGTTGCGCTGAGTTATATCTGAAGCAAGTTTGCTGTTGCTCTTCGATTAAAAAAGATCATTTCAAAATCTTTGGGGTCTTCAATTGCGCACTGCCCACTGCCTACTGCCTACTGCCCACCTCCTTTTAATTAATTCATTCATGCATGCAACAGGAAAACTGCGGGTCTTTTATGTAAGTCCACTTTCTCCTTTTTCCAGGATAATATTTGTTGTGTTTTAATAAATTCTTTTTCACCTGTAAGATCAGCAGCGATGCATAACTGGGTTGTTGGCTGACAAGTATTCAAAACTGCTTCGATCAGTTGGTTATTTCGATAGGGGGTTTCAATAAAAATTTCAGTACAATCCTGTTGTGCAGATTCCTGCTCAAGTTGTTTGATCTTCTTTTGTCTTTCAACATTATCGATGGGAAGATATCCGTTGAATTTGAATCGTTGTCCATTCAATCCACTCGCCATTAACGCTAGCAAAATGGATGATGGTCCAACCAGTGGAATCACCTTGGCTCCATGCTGGTGTGCAATAGCAACCAATGCCTGTCCGGGATCAGCAATACCGGGACATCCTGCTTCGCTAATGATGCCAATGTTATCTGCAGTTTTTATGTACTGATGAAATGCTGCTGCGGCGTCATTCGGCTTTTCCTTATCGATCACGATCCATCTCCTGCTGTCAATATCAAAAGTCTTTGAAAGTTTTTTTAGAAATCTTCGCGTTGTTCTTTCATTTTCGACAAACAACACATCACATTTTTCTGCAGTCGACAGTATTTGGTTTGAAATCGAATTCACTGCATTCTCATCAAGCAGAGATGGAATAAGATAAACAGTGGCACTCATGTGATTTTATTCACTTTGTAAAGACTTAATGTTGCTGCAACAACTGCATAAACGGGCGCAGCAATCCATCCGATGATAATAATAGCATGCATCAGGTAAAAAACAATACCGTTTCCGATTGCCAATCCCTTGTGCCTGCTAATGAACTGAACACTTTGTGCTGGCGTAAGTTTTCTTCTTTCACAACTGTAATCCAGCATCGAGAATCCATAATAATAACATTCTACGAACAATGCGATCAGTGGAGTAATCCATCCGAGAACCGGCAACAATGATAATATCAATAATGAAATGATGTAAACTGTTTGCCAGATGGTGTTTCGTAATGCCAGTACCATTCCACGCAAGGTGTCCTTCATCAGTTGCCGAAAACTGAATGGATATTCTTTTCCTTCAAGTATACTTTCGGTTCTTTCACTGATATAAGCAAAAATGGGTGAA
>CAZCKF010000376.1:0-3850 GCA_964499155.1 uncultured Chitinophagaceae bacterium | reverse complement strand
AGACCTTTCATTGATTTGACAGCATACAAATTTCGAAAAACAGTTTGTGGATACACTGAGTGATGAAAATAAGCAATACCAATGGGAGTTTAACTTTCGAATGTCTACAAGGCGCAAACTGTAAACAGTTTTCGTTCTTAGGAACCGTTCCAACCGTTCCAACCATTCCAACTATTCCAACCTCTCACTGTTTGCTGTAGTAAAATTTCCACGAATTGTTGTGGCTGCCCAAAAAATAAGAGGAGATATAATTCCAGGAAATGAAAAAAATTCTACGGTAAAAAATTATTTATTCACTGGTTTTAAGCCTTTGCATAGTTTACGCAGACGCAACATAAGGCTGTCGTAAGGCAATTCTAATAAGTGCATCAATGGTATCATTAAACCCAGCGGTGGTAGTAGGTTTGGTAAGAAATGTGCTGGCCCCCATTTTGTAAGAAAACTCGATATCTTCCTTCGCACGGGAGGTTGAAAGCACCATAACCGGGACATCTTTGAATTTGTCAGAGGTTTTGATCTCTTTCAATACTTCTTTACCATGAAGCTTGGGAAGATTAAAATCCATCACGATGATGTCAGGACAATTATCACAGTTATGTATATACGTAGAAACCTTGTCCCCCTCCATGACCACGTCCATATTAAATTGGACGTTATTATCTTTTAGCGATTCATGTAAAAGGTCAATGTCATCATGGTCGTCTTCAATCAGAAGGATGTTTAATTTTTTTTGCATGGGCAACGTTAAGGGTAGCGGTAAATTTATGAAATTTACCAATTACGGTAACACCTTGTCACTTTATCAATACAGAAACTATGCCGTTGGATAATACAAATGTTAATAATATGGTAGTAGTCGGCATAGGTGCCTCGGCAGGTGGTCTTGAGGCCATCACTGAAATGTTCGACAATATGCCGAGCAATACTGGATTCGCATTCATACTTATCCAGCATCTGTCTCCCGATCATAAAAGCCTGATGGGTGAATTGCTTAAAAAGCATACACGCATGAAAGTGGTGGAGGCTGATCACAATATGCTGGTGGAGCCGGATACGATCTATCTTCTTCCACGCAAAAAACTTATGACAATTTCATTTGGGCGGTTGAAGCTCGATGAAAAACATGCATCCTCTCTTCCCAATAATGCGATTGATGTTTTTTTTGATTCCCTCGCAAAAGATAAAAAGTCGAATGCGGTTGCAATTGTTTTATCAGGTACAGGGACAGATGGAACAAAGGGAGTGCAATCTGTAAAACAAAACGGTGGCATTGTGGTGGTGCAGGATCCTATGACTGCGGCATTTGATGGGATGCCCAATAGCGCAATTGCAACGGGAACAGCCGATTTGGTTGTTGCACCGGAAATGATCGCGGACGAAGTAATTGAATTTATTAAAGATATTGATTCATCAGAAGTTAAGAAGCACAGTGCTGAAGAGGAAAAAGTTCTTATAGACATCCTTGAGTTGATTAAAGAATCCACTTCACATGATTTTTCTAATTATAAGCGACCTACCATCACTAGGCGTCTGGCCAAGCGAATGGCAGAAAAAAATGTTGGCGCTATCCAGGATTATTATGAAATGTTGGTAGATAATCCTGCTGAAGTTAAAGAGGTTGCAAAAGAATTTTTAATTGGTGTTACACGATTTTTCCGTGATGAAGAAGCTTACGAGGAATTAAGGCTGAATGTTATTCCATCTTTATTTGCAGGTAAAAAAAGCGGTGACCTTGTAAAGGTCTGGTGTGTAGCCTGCAGTACCGGAGAGGAAGCATATTCACTTGCTATTTTATTGCAGGAGTACATGGATAAAATGAATATCCATGCAATTACTGTAAAAATATTTGCAACAGATATAGATAAGGAAGCACTGGAACTTGCATCAAGAGGTAATTATCCTGCAGATGCTGTAAAGCTCATGCCCAAAGATAGGCTGCAGGGATTTTTTACGCGAGAAGGTAATATTTATAAAGTTGCCCCCGCAATCCGCAAAATGGTTGTTTTTGCATTTCATGATATATTAAAAGACCCGCCATTCAGCAGGATCGATTTTGTGAGTTGCCGGAACATGCTGATCTACATGAATTCCCAATTGCAGAAAAAAGTTTTAAAATCATTTCATTTTGCGCTCAATACAAATGGATACATGATGCTGGGACCGAGTGAAAATGCGGCCTGGCTTAAAGATTCATTGAAAGAGGTGAGTAAGAAATGGAAAATTTATCAATGCCTCACCAAATCAAAATACCTGGAGTATGATGGGTACAACAAGTTTGAACCCACAGCACTTACAACATTTTCTCCTCCGGTAAAGTCAAAAAGCATTACTTCTCATATTTCCGATGTATTCAAAGAAACAATCCTGGAGGAATATGCCTATGCAGGAATATTGATAGATAAGGATTTTGAAGTAAAGCAGGCTATGGGAAATTTTAAAAAATTCATGCAATTTCCCGAGGATACATTTAACCTTAACCTTCTGAAATTAGTACCTGCTGATCTTTCCATTCCATTGGGAATGTGTTTGCGACGCGCAGTGCAGACAGAAGAAAAAATGACGCTTAAGAAGATCAAATTGCATGGAAAGGACAGGGACAGGTTAGTAAGTGTGATCGTAAAGCCTTATCTGAAAAATACAGAATTTCTTCAGCCCTTCATTTTTGTAATCCTGCATGAAGAAGAATCGACTGAAATTGCCACAAGGCCTGTTGTAGCGGATTATGGAATGGCAAATGACCGCATCATGGAACTTGAAAGTGAATTGAAGGAAACAAGGGAAAATCTTCAGGCTGTGATCGAAGAAATGGAATCCACCAATGAAGAATTACAATCAAGCAACGAGGAAATTGTATCATCAAATGAAGAATTGCAAAGCACCAACGAAGAATTGCAATCCTTGAATGAAGAACTACATACCGTAAATGCTGAACATCAGCAAAAGATCAAAGAACTGATTGAACTGAATGATGATTTGAACAACTATTTTGTCAACTCTTCTGTTGGGCAAATCCTTATAGATAAAAACCTGATCATTCGGAAGTTTACACCCATTGTTACAAAACAGATCAATGTCATTGAAACTGATATTGGCCGATCCCTACTTGATATTTCAACAAACCTTGAGAACATTAACCTGATCGAAATGATCAGGGAAGTAATCAAGACCAACAAATCGAAAGAAAGAGAAGTGTCCAATCTAAAAGGTGGCGATTATCTTCTCCGGATTACACCCTATGTGCGAATGGACAAAAGTACGGATGGTGTGGTGTTGAACTTTATTGATATTACGGAAACAAAGCAGTTGAACAGCATGTTGCAGGGAATTTTTAATAGTTCAACAAGCGGAATTATTGCACTTAAAGCAATAAAACGAGATCAAAAAATTGTTGATTTTGAATATATCGCTTCAAATAATGCTGCTGAAAAGATACTGAATGTTGATTCGGGTGCATTGATCGGGAAACATTTATTAAAGGCCTATCCTGATTTTAATCGTGAACACCTTCAATACTTCATACAAGTTGTTAATACAGGAGAATCGGTTTCATTTGAGTTCAACAATGAAATATCGGGTAAATGGTACGATGTGGTTGTGGTTAAAATGCATGACGGTATCGTAACCACATTTGCAGACGTCACTTCGAAGAAAAAAGCAGCCGATATTATTGCGAAAAGTTATTCTGATCTGAAAGTAACGTCTGAGAAATTGCAGGAAACAAATGTAAAACTTGAGCAATCCAATTTTGACCTGATGCAATTTGCTTCCGTAGCCTCTCATGATCTGAAAGAGCCCCTGCGAAAGGTTCAGACATTTGGTAATCTGTTGAAAGAAAAAATTACAGGTAAGC